>DATMSL010000482.1:0-12352 GCA_035565435.1 Dyadobacter sp.
AGAAAGAGAAATGAAAAGAAAACAACGTAATTAATATTCAGAAACAGGAAGTAGTTCTGGTCATTCCTGAAAAAGGAAAGTCCGATCGGCAACAACAGGATCACTACAAAATGCAGGTTTCGCAGCCAATGATGCCAATGAAATTTACCCGCGTAAATAAACACACTCGCCAGGCCAAGCAGCAGCATATTAATGGGCCAGATGATATGGGTGTACGCATCGAGGTCGGTTAGGAAAATACCGATAAACAAATGCTGCAACAACGCCAATAGCAGCACTTCGTATTTGTGCCTGCGTAAAAATTCGCCCATTTTCATTTGGCTGTTTAATTCGTTGCCTGACCAATGTCCAGCCGGTCAAATTTCCCCTGACTGTTGAGGTGAAATTTGAAATAGGTTCTAAAATCACCCCAGCTTTCGGTATGAAAGTTACCGTAGACCGATAGGCCGTTGTCTTTCACTTCATCGATGCTCGTAAAGCGTTCATGCCCGCAGGCCTGGGTGACAAACGACCGGAAATCGCGCGGCCTTCCGTCGTCATAGAGTTTGGCATCAGGCGCAAAATACGAAAGCCAGGTCTTGGCATCGCCTGCCTGCCAGGCGTCAAAGGCAGCCTTCACAGCTTTATCTAACTTGCTGGTATCCATTGATTTATTTAAATAGATTGTTTTTACTGATTGCCCATAAACTGTTACTTGCACAATGACAGCCAGCAGGCCGGGCAAAAGCACATGTCCCATTAAAAACCGTTTTTGAAAGGGTGCTGCAAATAGATAATGATGAGATTCAGCAGTAAAAACGGCAGTTCGACACCCACTCCTTTCAAGTCTTTGTCGAGCAGGTGAAAGCAGATAATAAGCAGGATAGTAGCGGCCATCAGAAAGTTTCCCCAGACAAAGGTTTTAGGAAAAATGATCAGCACCGCGCTCAGTGCCGTCACCAAACCCAGCACGGCTATGCCCGTTTTCGTAAAACCCCATTTACCGAACAGGTCCAGCATCACCGGTTTTCCCGACAGCATGGCCCAACCTTGTTTAAGCCCCATAAACACGGCGACCAGCATGAGTATCAGATTAATTCCTTTCAGAAGCATAGGTCATTAATGGTTAAAATCCGGATCGATTCCCCGACCCGGATTGGTATACAAATCAAACAATAAAAGTATACGAACCAGAAGATATCATCATGGTGAACTTTTCGGATTTTAACAAAACGGAAGTGTAAAAAACAGGACCCGAAATTCGGATCCTGTTTCTGTTTCACGTCATATAAAATAGCCTGTTATTTCACCACAAAGGTCTTGCTGTGAACCTGGCCGTTTTCATACACCACACGAAGGACATACACGCCCGAACGCAGGCTGCGAATATCTACGGTGTTGCTTGATTGGCTTCCGTTCATCACCTGGATACCGGATACATCGAAGATCGACAACTTGTACGTGCCGGCTTGCGGCAGGTTGAGCGTTAACCTTCCATCCACTGCCGGGTTAGGGTATACAGACAATGTACCTTTGGCACCGTCGAATTGCAATGCAGCAACTGAGCTGTACATAAACTTGCCGTCGAAATCAATTTGTTTCAGGCGGTAGTAGTTGGTACCTGCCAATGGCGATGCGTCTTTGAAATCGTAAGACAATGCGCCTTTGCTGTTACCACCTTCGGTCTGGTTCGCAACGAAGCCGATCGCCTTCCAGTCGCGTGCATTTGAGCTGCGCTGGATCTCGAAGCCTTTGTTGTTCACTTCTTCGGTAGTGCCCCAGGCAAGGTTGGCGATGCCGCCTTCCTTGGCTGCCTTGAAGTAAGTAAGCGTTACAGGCAATGCCGATTCGGCTGTGGTCGATACGTACACGAATGAAGAGAACGAAGTAATGTTGTGGAATTCCACGTAGTTCACGCCGTCTTCCACGCCGCTTGCATCAGGCGTGAGCTGTACCGCTTTGGATACATCGAGTACCCCTGAACCATACACATTCGCGATCACTTCTTCGGCAGTTCCTTCATACTTGAACCAACCATTCACCTGGGCGCCCGGAAGCTGCGTAGCTGCCATTTCGGTGGCGCTGTAATAGACACGCACCTTTGCACCTGTGACTGCGGTGGACGAGCCGTTGGTCACCATGGTAATGCGCGGCATAAGGCTGGTCGTTCTGGCAGCGTCGGAGTAGGTTACGCCTTCCGGAGTGATTTTCACCGTGAGGTTGTTCAGCACGTCGGCAGCCAGGCCTGAGGTAGCGAGCAACTTCAGCGAATTGTCGGTGCTGTTGCGGAAATAGGTCCAAGCGCCGGTACCGCAGTTGTCGTTGTACTCGGTGGTTTCCTCCACTACTGCCGGCAGGTAAACGGTGCCGGTCGTAATAGGCGTCACCTTACCGAAGGTGAAGTAGCTTGCCCCGTTCGGGAAGCTGTGGGTAGCTTCGTAATCGGTGCCATTCACAGTCAGCGGAACAGCCGTAACGTTAGCCGAGAATGCCGCATCGGACGCGAACAGGATCACATACCCCGCGCAGGCGTCGTTGGTCAGCGTGGTTGTACCTACGGAAGCCTGCGGGAAACGGATCAGTGTTTCACCGGCTACGTTGGTATTCTGCACTTTCCAGATACGGTTCATGCGGCGGGCATTGTTGATGCTGCCCTCGTACTCGAATGCCGTGTACGTGCTGGCCGTGTTGGTCATGGCCTGGGTATTGCCATTGTCGCCCCAGATGAGGAACTGGCCGTCAGCCAACTGGTTGGTATTTGCACCGTTCGTTGCAGCAATACCACCCAAACCGATCGTTACCTGGCTGTTCGTATTAGTGTGCTGGTTCCGGCTCTGCTTCTGGTGCAATGCCGAACGGAAGTCGTTACCGATACCTGCCACGTTGTTGTGGTAAGCTGCGTTGGCGGTAGCATCCCATACAACAGCATCCGTCGATGTGGTGTAATTGGCACCCGCAGCCAGCGTTACGCCGTATTTGAGGGCAAGGTAGCTATCTACTTTATTGCGGTCTGTCGCCGATACAGCCCCTGCACCATAGATGATCAGCTCACCGATGTTGCCTACAAAACCGCCATCATCACCTGATGTAACATCGCCGGCGTTAGAACCGAACATATGCCCGCCGGTTACCTCCCCAATTGCACCATGTACGTAAGGAGTACCTGCTGCACCGCCGTTGAGGCCCTTGGCTACCGAGACGTCCTTAAACGTATGGTACATAATGCTCGGGCTGTTTGTCGAGAAATTCGGGTTTCCACCGCCTATGTTGCCATTGACCAGCAATGAACCGGTATTGTTTCTTCTGGCAATTGCACTATTGGCATACAGACCTGGTTGATCCCAGTTCGTCCCGTTGAAGGTGGTGTTATTCATACCCACGTTGAAGAACCGGCCACCGCCCAGTCCTTCTTTTGTTGCGGTAAAAATGTCGAAATCAAGCGAGCTGAGCGTTCTTTCTGTGATATTGCCCAATTTCTGGTCCGTAGCGGTAAAATTAAGGCCAGGGTTGAAGTTGAAGTAGTCAGCTGCACCCACTTTAAACTTAGGCATGTTGGCATCTCCCAATTGCGTAGAAATAACCCCGCCGTTAAAGTC
Organism: Dyadobacter sp.; assembly: GCA_035565435.1. Lineage (GTDB taxonomy): Bacteria > Bacteroidota > Bacteroidia > Cytophagales > Spirosomataceae > Dyadobacter. The sequence continues at coordinate 3,576 of DATMSL010000482.1, forward strand.
TGCCCACTCAGATGCATCTGTTCCGTCGCCGAGCGACTCCACATTATAATCAGCTCTATACCAATGCGTAAGCTTATTGGTAACCCCTCCCGGACCTTGTACAAAGGCTGCGAAAGTAAAATAGCTGCCGTTTGCAAGTGTTACGTCGGCATAAGCATATTCTTTACCGCCAATGGTTACGGTAGAAGACATCTCCGTAACTGCATCCGACAAATCGATCACGTCATCGCTACTCTGAACCAATTTCAGGTTAGCATACCCTTTCGCCCAGGCTACGCGAACGGTTCCTACCGATGCGGTATTCTGAACTTTCCAGATCGCCGAGAAACGGTTATAAGGTAAACCAGCTATGGTACCGAATGAAACCCCAGGTGCTTTTGCCAGGCCATTATCCCCCCAAACAAGAAACTGCTGGTCATTCAGCATGGCCGCGTTGCTTGCGTTATCATCAGCCAGGCCAGTGGTGCTGACCAATACCTCTTTAGATGAGTTAATGCTCCACGATTGCTTCTGGTTCAATGAACCCTGGTCATCTCTTGCGATACCGGCGATGTTCTGGTTATAACCGGTATTGAGCGTCTGATCCCAGAATGTGGTAGTACCATTGGCAGCAATGTAATTGTGTGGTAAAGTAATACCATACTTGATCGCCACGTAGGTACGCACGCGTTGCTTCTCGGGCTCGGACAGATCGCGCTCATAGGCGATCGCCTCCCCTATCAAACCATTTCTCACTTCTCCCTGAGATCCCAACACACTACCATTATTGTGCAGCGAGTTTCCTGCTGTGAAATTGGTATTAACCGTATTGGTTGTGCCATTCTGGCCATACTTGATGCCATCCGCCCCGATTGTAAAAGATACATCGTTCAGGTACAGTTTGTTCGATTGTACTGTCACTCCCGGATTTGAATACGGATACAAAATCGGGTTGGCGCCCAATGTCGTATACACTGGGTTGTTAGCCTGTGTAAGGCCTGACCCCGTTGTGGTACCTCCAAAACCGATGATGTCCGCATAACCACTCACCGAACGGTTGACGAACGCGGTAAACAAGGTACTGGCTGTACCATTGGCCGTATATGGTTTACCGGTCGGCAGCACCATAAAGCGTGCGTCCGCACCAGTTGTTCCAAAATCCACCGTAGGGTTGAAGTTGTACAGTTTGCTGGCTACAAACGGCTGGCGGTCGTTATTGGTCTGGGTGTAGTTGTTGGCATTACCAGACAAGTCTGCCCATTCCCCAGGCGCAAACCCTGCATCCGAACGCAGCCATACGCGCAGGTTCAATGCAACCCCGCCCGGACCGTTTAATTGTGTGGCAAATGTGAAGTACTGTCCATCGGCCAGGGTAACATCCGCGTAGTTGTAGCTTACGCCGTTCAGTGAAACCGTGTTGGAGGTCATTAACGTAGACGATCCCACGGAAGCAAAAGTGGGGTCACCTCCCTGAACCAATGTCAGGTTGCTCAACCCTGCCGGCCAGGCTACCCTTACCGTTCCAACACCCGACGTGTTCTGCACTTTCCATACCGAAGCAAACCGGAAGTTTACCCCGGAAACACCGCTGATCGCTACCGCAGGAACTTTTCCAAGCCCGTTGTCGCCCCAGATGAGGAACTGTCCGTCCGACAGCGCGGCACCGTTGGCTGCATTGGTAGCGGCAAGGCCCGTTGTGCCGATCACTACCTGCTGCCCGTTCACATTGCTGCGCGATTGTTTCTGGTTCAATGCGCTGGCTTCGTCTCTGGCAATACCTGCGATGTTTTTGCTATACGCAGCATTGTTCGTTGCATTCCATACGACGGTTGAAGCGCTGCTCAGGTAGTTGGGCACGCCCGTTCCCGCGTCGTTTTTGAGTGTGATACCGTATTTGATCGCCAGATAGGAGTTAATCCGCAGCTTTTCGTCGCCTCCCGAGTTCTGATGGTCGGTGCTGTATGCAAATACTTCCGAAATAGCACCCTGGTACTGCTCCCAGCCCGTTGCAGTAAGGTTGTAGCCTTCCGAACCGATCTGGAAGCTCGGCAAAGGGTTACCAGAATTGATGCTTCCGATGTTATAGGCCGTGGTGGAGATGACTTTTCCGTCCACGTTCAGGTAAAGACCGTTGTTGGCCGAACCCGAACCTTTCCACGCCAATCCACCAATGTGTGCGTTGGTAGTATTGAGTGCTACATTCTCCTGTAATGGAAGGCCATTGTCCCGCCAGAACTGGTAATTGTTGTCTACCCTAACCAGGTTAGGATCATCATCTCCCCATCCATAGGCGGTATTGTAACCTCCGGCGTTAGAGTTGAACATCACCCCGTAGGCAGAACCCGGACCTTCACCTGTCGGGAAATAATCGGCGCTCTGACGGTAGAAAAAGTCATTCGCCCCGTCGAAATAGTAGAACGGGTTAAAATTGAATGCATAATTCTTGGAATTTGCCGCGTACGACGGGTCAGTCACCAGGGTTGGCTGATAGGCGGCATTGTTGTTCTGGCTCACGTCGCGGCCATTGCCCGAGACATCCTGCCAAACACTTTTCGCACCCGCCGTGGTTACTCCGTCGTCGGCCTTATGCCACATCAGAATGCCACTCACCACCCCACCCGGTGCCGGTACTTTGGCCCCGAAAGTGAAATACTGGCCATCCGCCAGGGTGACATCAGCATAGTTGAATGTAACGCCGTTGATCACTGTCTCGTTAGCTGCCATATCCGTCGAGACGTCCGAAGCGTCGATCGTGGCGTCGGCGCTCTGGATCAATTTCAGGCTCAGGAAGGTTTTGGGCCATGCCACGCGCACGGTGCCCACGCTACCCGAGTTCTGAACCTTCCAGATCGCTGCGAAACGGTGGCTGATGCCGCTGATTCCGGAAATGGCCACATTCGGCGTTTTCGCCAGACCGTTATCCCCCCAGACCAGGAATTGTCCGTTGTTGAGACCGGTAGCATTGCCTGCATTGCTGCCTGCCAGCGCCCCCGTACCAATCAGCACCTGGCGGCCCGGATTGGTACTCCACGACTGTTTCTGGTACAATGCGCCATTGTCATCGCGACCGATACCGGCGATATTGTTTTGTGAACCTGCGTTCGCTGACGCGCTCCATACGACATTGCCCGCGGAATTTTTATAATCGCGGGTTCCGTTGGCATAGGTAGTGCCGTATTTAATGGCCAGATAAGTTTCCAGTCGGTCCATCTGGTCTGCGGTCAGTTTGTCTTCGAACACCATCACCTCGTTCAGCTGCCCGCTGAATGCGCCGTAGTTGTTATCGGCTCCGATGCGGAAATCGCGCGCACCGGTGCTCAGGTTGGCATTATAAAGCTCACTGCCGTTGTACTCGGTACGCGTACCATTGAGTGAAACAGTCGCGGCGGCGTACGATGTATTCGTTCCCGCGCCATTCTGCCAGCCCGATCCCGCCGTAAAGAACATACCGGCCGTAAGCGAAGCATTGCTCAGGCCCTGGTAACCAGGACCACCGGTAAAAAAGAGCAGCTTGTTACTGCTGCCAAAAATGTGTAGCCCCGGATAGTCCATTGAAGCATGAAAACCAGCGAAACCGCTCTGTTTTAATGCATTCATACTCCCGGCGGCGTAAATACTGCCATTGGCGCGGTCAATCAGGTTGACGCCTGTTCCCGCCGTGAACTGCAGAAAGTCGTTACTGCCGTCGAACGTGACGGTAGGGTTAAAATTGGCCAGCGCGGAGCTGTTGGAGAATACCGGCCGTGCACTGGCAGTGCTTTGAAGAAGGTTCCGGCCTGAACCCTGCGCCTCGTTCCATTGCTGGACAGTGGCGTTGTCGGATGCGGCGGTGGAGCCTGCATCTGAAAATACGGAGCCGGGCGCATCGGCCCGGTACCAGACCGCCGGAGCAACCCCTCCGGGCGTCTGCGCACGTGCGCCAAAACACGTAAGCATTGCGGATGCAAGTGCGATGGCGGCAACTTGTACATTTCGTTTCATAAAATAGCTTTCATTTGTCCAAAAATGGTTTACACTTCGTTCCTGTTCTTTTATTTATTCATAGTCAGCACATTAAGGATTGATAAATTGGTTTAAGATTTTTTTGGCATGGCGTAGCTGCCCGGAAGGACGCAATCCGACCCGCACGGGAGGATGTCAACCCCGGTCACGTTTCAATGGCGTGAGTTCAATCTACGGGCCCGGAACCGTTCCGCCTTTATCAGGAAATAAAAATGACATAGTGTGGCATAGCGCAGCTATGATTTTCCCGGATCGAATACCAGGGGAGTTGATTCTATATGCGGAGGTCGTTTTGAAATTATTTCTACGACAAATGTCTCAACTTAATTCGATTGATATAGGTGAAAATTTTGGCTAAATAAGAGGCTTTTCTTATCAGAAATGTGGCAGATGGGCATTCTCTGACTCAAATGCGCGGGTATTAAAGGGCGAGTTTCGACAAAGACATTGCAGTAACCACTCACCAGTGTAGCATATTGGTGACATCTGATTTAGCTGTATACGTCGACAAATCGTAAGTTTGTATGATTTACATAAGCCTTCATCCCAATCAAGTGCGCTTCTTCGATGACCAGTTACAAAAGTATCCTGCTTAGCCTGATTGCTATTTTTGCCTGCTTCGCCCATACGAGAGCACAATCATTTAAAAACATTTCAGAAAAAGAAGAAGAACCCATCAATGGCGTATTCGCCATTGCGCAAGGCAAAGACGGCCTGATGTGGTTTGGTACGCAGAACGGGCTGATCCGGTATGACACCCGCAACCTGACCTCCTACGGGAAGGATTCCTCCGGGAAGCCGGTCTTTATGGGCATTCGGGACATCATATCCGACTCACAGGGCCGCATTTGGATCGGTACCGTCTCAGAATTGACATGTTATGATCCAAATACGGCCGTTATTACCCATTTTAAAAATGATTCAACCAGCATAAATTCACTATCTAACGAGTGGGTCAACTGCGTGATAGAAGATAGTAAAAAGCAAATCTGGGCAGGAACGCAGCATGGGCTCACCCGTATTGTTACTGACAAGGGATCAGTTAGCATATCCCGCCATCTTCAAAATGAATTCAGAGGCGCAGCGCTCAACATCAAATGCATGACCGAAGGCACAAACGGAACGCTCTGGCTGGGATCGGCCGACGGGCTCATCAGAATGCCGGTCAATGGCGGCAAGCCAAAACTATACCGGATGCCATCCAAAACCGAAATGCCCCAGAACGAGTTTCTAAGTATTTTCACGAGTAACACTGGCGCTGTGTGGCTGGGAAGCAGCAATGGAGGGCTGATCCGGTTCGACCCGATGACGGAAATTTTCAGCACCATCAGCAACCTGAAAAACACAGCGGGTGGCATGCCAGTCGTACGGGATATCATTTCGGACGGACGCGGCAAACTGCTACTTGCCACTGACTCGGGCCTAGCCCATTTCGATCCGTCGACGGGAGAGGCGGATTGGTATGTCAACCGGCCCGGCGATCCGCAGAGCCTGCCTGAAAATTCTCTGTTTGCTGCCTGCCTCGACAACCAGGGTGGGCTTTGGCTCGGAAGTTACTTTGCCGGAATCCATTACTTCCATCTGAACTCTCCCCGCTTTAAACGCTGGCCGTTTGGCCCCGACGACCCACGCGCCGGCTCGTTCGTAAATGCGTGGATCGGAAAAAGTAAAACGAATCGCATGTGGAGCGTTTCGGATGATCTGCAAAAACTACTGCTCTTTGACGCAGCAGGCAAAAAACCCGAGACGTTTCCCCTGAAACTGGCTGCCGCGGCCGACTATTATGCGTTTTATATCGATCAAAACGAAGTACTCTGGGCTGGCGGCAAAACCGTGTTGACCAGTTTCGATATCCGGCGGGGCACCTATCGCCATTATCCCCTCTTAGTCCGGGGAGAACCAGGACTCATAAAAGCGCGGACTTACACGATCACCGAGGACAGTTATGGGCATTTCTGGGTGGGCGGGGGTTATGGTTTGCTGCTGCTCGACAAACGAACCGGCTCGTTTGCCAAGGTCCCTACCGTGACTTACGCAGCCACTATTTTCGAGGATTCGCGCAGGAATATCTGGATCGGCGGAAAGGCGGGACTATACCGGATCAAGCCGGAGGCAGCCAAAGCGCCCCGGCCCGCCATTGAAAAAATCCGGTCGAATTCGGAGTTCGCCATCTCATGGCGTATTAATGAAGACAAGTGGGGGACAATCTGGGCTGCCTGTCACGCGCAGCTGCTGAGCTACAATCCGGAAAAGAACCGGTTCGAACTGAACATCGACATTCCGCAGGAAGCCGCGCTGGACATCGTGCCCGACAGCAAGGGCTACCTCTGGATCAATGCATCTGCAAAACTGTACCGCTACCATCCCAGGGAAAGGACACTGCAATCGTACAGTGCGCACGACGGCCTGCCTGCGAAAGGGAGCTTGATGCAGGGCGCTGGTACGACCGATCGTTACGGCCATCTCTATTTCGTGACCGACAAGGGCATGTTCAGCTTCGATCCGGCTGCGATATCCATTCCCAACCGCTCCGCCCCTATTGTCCTCAGTTCATTGAAATTATACAACAAAACGGTGCGGGCGCGCGACAGCACGGGTATTCTTCCCGTACCCATCGGAAAATTAAAGGAAATCACTTTCCGGCACGATCAGAGCATTTTCACGCTCGACTTCGCGCTGCTGGATTATGTGCGGTCGGACGTGAACCGTTATGCCTACAAAATAGACGGCATCGACCGGGACTGGAACTATGTAAAAACGCCAACGGCAACCTATACGAACCTCCCGGCGGGCAGCTACATTTTCCAGGTCAAGGCGGCCAACGGCGACGGTATCTGGACGACACAACCGCTTCAAGTTAAAATCAATATACTTCCGCCATGGTGGCGGACCTGGTGGGCTTATCTGGCCTACCTCCTGCTGGCTGCCGGCGTCGTATATGCTATCGCCCGATTCTTCTGGATCCGGAGCTCATTCAGAAGAGAGAATGCATTGAACCAGGTCAAACTCGATTTTTTCACCAACGTTTCGCACGAGATCCGCACACACCTTTCGCTGATCAGCGGACCATTGGAAAAGGCCTACCAGCAGGCGGCCGAGGGCAAAAACAATGAAAACTACCTCAGTTACGCACGTACGAGCTCCGACAGGCTGATGCTCCTGGTGAACGAACTGCTCGATTTCCGCAAAATCCAGAGCGGCGGCACACGCTTGCAGGTACGGGAGCACGATGTGGTGAAGATCGTCAAGAGTGTGATCGCCGCATTCGAGCATATGGCTAACGAAAAAGGGATCGAAACTGTGCTGATAGCCCCGAAAACACCCGTTTTGCTATGGTTTGACGTCGCCCAGATGCAGAAGGTGTTTTACAACCTACTAAGCAATGCCTATAAATTCACCCACGAAGCCGGTCGGGTGGTCGTACGCATTACCGAAACTTCCAACGAGGTGAAAATTACCGTGGAGGATAATGGGAAGGGTATGCCGCAGGAGCATTTGCAAAAACTTTTCACCTACTATTACCAGGCGGATTCCGAAAAACCGGGCTACGGCATTGGCCTGGCCCTATCGAAAGCTATCGTGGAGCAGCATCGGGGCTACCTCACTGCCGAAAGCCACCTACATAACGGCCATGCGCTGAATGGAAATGCGACGAGCAGCCGCAACGGTTCGCCGGGCGACGGTTCGCCGGGCGACGCCTCGCCGGGCGGTACCACCCTGACAATCCACATGCTGCGAGAAAACCTGCACTTCACGCCCGAGCAAATAACCACTAACGGGCATCAATATACGGAAGATTTGTTAACAGACACGATTGCCTTGCCAGCCGGACACCACGCTGTAAACGGGAAGGAGGTCAACACCATTCTGATCATCGAAGACAACGACCAGTTACGGGTATTTATCCGCGACCTTTTCGAAGGCGATTTCAACATACTGGAAGCGGAGAACGGCAGGCGCGGGCTGGACCTGGCCAACGAGCATTTGCCTGACATCGTACTGTCCGATGTGATGATGCCGGAAATGAACGGGCTTGAAGTGTGTAAACGGCTGAAAAGCAATATAGCCACGGCGCACATTCCGGTCGTGTTGCTCACAGCCCGAACGCAGAACGAACACGTAATCGAAGGGCTCGAATCCCGCGCGGACGACTACCTGGCCAAACCGTTCGATCCACGGATTCTCGAATTGAAAATCAACAACCTGATCCGCGTGCGGGACGAGCTGCAAGCGCGTTACCGGGAGTCGGTAATGACGGACGAAGCCGCGAGCAGCATTGCCCGCGACGTGAACGAGGCATTTATCGGCAAGCTCAGAACAATGGTAGCTGATAACCTCTCGAATCCCGATTTCGGTGTTAACGAGTTGGCAGCTCATGTGGGCATGAGTGTATCGGTGCTTTACCGAAAATTGCGGACGCTCACCGACATGACTGTGAACGATTTCGTGAAGACGATCCGGCTCAATGAAGCCAAAAAACTGCTCGAATCGGGTGTTTACAATGTGTCGGAAGTAGCGACGATGATCGGCTTCGACGATAGCAAGTATTTCAGCAAGGAGTTCAAGAAGGCATTCGGCAAAACCCCGATTGAAATTAAGAAACAGACACCCAGCTAATTGTAAAAAATCAATCCTCCCGAAAATCCGGGAGGCTGATCCTTTTTACTCAACGTAGACCGAAAAATCGGTTAGACTTAGTGTGTGCACCTGTGTAATCTTGTCATACACTTATTTGGTACCCCGTTTTACTTCGGTGGGGGTTGTTCCGAAAAATTTTCGAAACTCTTTGCTAAAAT
>DATMSL010000483.1:0-5330 GCA_035565435.1 Dyadobacter sp.
TTTTCACTTACACAGTTTTTGAGATAGTGTCAACAAAAGAGGCAACTTCTTCGCGAAACTGCCTCTTTTGTTTTATATCAATTGAGAGCCAATGACTACTACTGACTACACCTGACAATTAATGACCAAACCTGACTACACCTGACTACACCTGACAATTAATGACAAAATCTGACCACACCTGACTACTTCCTGACTACTTCCTGACTATTTCTGACAGAAGTACACAATCTCTTCCCCCGGCAGCGAATACCGCTGTACTTCCTCCTTCGCCAATTCATCCATTACAAATCGGTCCTCGGTCACTTTGAAACCGCCTTTTTCCAGCTCCTGACCGTAGTTGCGGCCGAAGAGGCGGAGGTGGTCGTTTTGGAGGAAATGAATTTCGCGTTCCTTCGGATCGGTGATCGTCGGGTCTTCGTAGGTTACTTCGTATTTCATATCCTGCGGGGATTGGATCAGTGCCCAGCCACCCGGTTTGAGGACGCGGTGCAGTTCGCTCATGGCGAGAATATAGTCGTCGACGTGCTCCATTACGTGGTTGCAAATAGCGACGTCGAAAGTGTTTTCAGGGAATGGGATCTGGTGGATGTCCATTTTCACCTTCGCGAGGGGCGACTCGATGTCGGCGGTAATGTAATCCAGGTTCTTCATCTGCTCGAAACGGTCGATGAAACAGTATTCGGGCGCTACGTGCAGGACTTTGAGTTTGGCTGTGTAGAAATTGGTTTTGCGCTTCATATACAGCGCCATCAGGCGGTGGCGTTCGAGCGAGAGGCAGCTGGGACACAGCGCATTTTCGCGGCTCGATGTGTTGCGGCCATAGGGCAGGAACTTGCGGTATTTGCTGTTGCACACCGGGCATTCCACCTTATTGCCGATATAGAAGATGCTGAGTCCCCGCGCTGCCCAGTGTCCGACAAGTTGGAGGTAGGGACGCGGGATGTAGCGCAGAACTAAACTAATGATGGATTTCATTAAACCAATTAACTAAAAATTAATAATTTTAGGATCATAACATCGAATAGCCTGAATAAATGATCCCCTCGATTGACCCGAAACCACCTGGTAAGCGACTGATAAAAAGAATGTCGACACGCACAAAATGGATGATTCTCGCTCCATTAGGCCTGTTGTTGTTCAGTTTTGGTCTTACCGTGCTCAGCGAAGCGGCGCATCAGCGGCGTATCGGCGAGCCTACGCAGGTATGGGTCGTACTGGGCCTTTACAGCCTCGCATTAATCAACGGCGGCCTCATTATGTTCGGTGAAGCCCTGCGTTTCCGCATCCTGCTCGATGTCCGCCGCGAAACGCGTCGTAGTATGCGCCAGCTGCTGCGGAAGGTCAATTTGAAAGCTGCTTCCGGAAAACATAAATCCGGTAAAAAAGCAAAAAGCCCTACCAAAACAGATTGACAGGACTAGTTGGATAACATTCCGAAGAGGCTTGATTATTTTTTATTTGCTTCGAATTGAGCCTTGATAGCCTCAACGTCAACATTGCGCACTTCTGGTTTGCGTAGAAGGTTTTTGATTTTGGCAGTGCGGTTGTTGGCAACTGCTTTGTTTCTGCGACCTTTACGTTTTAATTCCGTAACTCCCATTGTAAAAGTTTGTTTTGTGAAAGAGCCGCAAAATTAAGCATTTTAACGCAAATAATGCACGCAATAGTCATAAATATTGCATAACCTGCCCTAACTTTACGGTTCCATAGGCCATTAACGGCCGAAATTGATAGCATTATTATAATGAGTAAACCATCTCTTGCCCGCGGAACCCGTGACTTTGGTCCGGAGCAAATGGCAAAGCGTACTTTCATTTTCGACACCATCCGACGCTCTTTCCAACGATACGGCTTTCTGCCATTAGAAACTCCAGCTTTTGAAAACCTGTCGGTACTGATGGGGAAATATGGAGAAGAGGGTGACCAGCTTTTGTTCAAAATCCTGAATTCCGGCGATTTCAGCGGCAAGCTTACCGATGCCGACTGGCAGGCCGGTTCCAAACCATTAACTACCAAAATTTCCGAAAAAGGCCTGCGCTACGACCTTACCGTGCCATTTGCACGTTACGTGGTGATGAACCGCGGTACGCTGGCCATGCCTTTCAAACGCTACCAGATCCAGCCCGTTTGGCGGGCCGATCGTCCGCAGAAAGGTCGCTACCGGGAGTTTTACCAATGCGATGCCGACGTGGTAGGTACCGATTCGCTGCTTTGCGAAGCGGAAATCGTGATGCTTTTGCATGATATTCTGCCCGCATTGGGTATTCAAGACTTTACAGTAAAGATCAATAACCGTAAGATCCTGACCGGGATCGCCGACATGATCGGTGCGCACGGGATGGAAGGGCCGCTTTGTGTGGCGATTGATAAATTGGATAAAATCGGGAAAGAGAAGGTCGTTGAGGAACTCCTTGAACGCGGTTTCGCTTCTGATAGTATCGAGAAGCTGGAACCGATTTTCAGTCTGTCGGCCGATGAAGATCCATTTACCGAGCTGAGAAGCTGGCTGGGGGAATCGGAAATTGCATTGAAAGGTATCCAGGAACTGGAAGAGGTGTGGGCGATGGTGAAGATCCTGGGATTGGAGAATGCGAAGATCGAATTCGACGTCACGCTCGCACGCGGGCTCTCGTATTACACGGGCGCGATCTTCGAAGTGAAGGCACATCATGTGCAGATCGGCAGCATTTCCGGCGGTGGCCGCTACGATAACCTGACGGGCACTTTCGGCGTACCGGGTATTTCGGGCGTGGGCATTTCGCTCGGTGTCGACCGTATTTATGATGTAATGGAGGAGCTGAACCTCTTCCCGGAAAGCCAGAAAACGAGTACCAAAGTAATGCTCTCGAATTTTGATGCGGAAGCATTTACCTACGGCCTCTCGATTTTGCCGAAGTTCCGGAAAGCGGGCATTAACTCGGAGATTTACCCGGATTCGGTGAAGCTGAAAAAGCAGCTCGATTATGCCGACCGCAAGAGTATTCCGTTTGTGGTTCTGATCGGTTCGGAAGAAATACAGTCGGGTTTGCTGACTTTGAAAAACATGAAAACCGGCGAGCAGCAGAAACTGAAAACGGAAGATATCATAACTTTGCTTAACCGGGAAGACCAATAACCCTAATTCAATACCGACAAACGGCTGCGTGAGCATCCTATAACTTTATGAATGATAATATTTTAAGAATTGCCATCCAGAAATCGGGCAGACTTAGTGAAGATTCTTTAAAACTGATCAAAGAATGCGGCATCCGTTTCGATAACGGTGCGGGTAAACTCAAAACCGACGCGACGAATTTCCCTGCCGAAATCCTTTTCCTCCGCGACGACGATATTCCCGGTTATGTGGAAGACGGCGTGGCGCATCTGGGTATTGTAGGGGAGAATGTTTCGGAAGAATCGTGCAAGGATGTGGATACCGTTCACAAGCTGGGCTTCTCGAAATGCCGGTTGTCGATCGGTGTTTTGCGCGAGGCGGAGTACCATGGCGTGCAGGACCTGCAAGGCAAAAGCATTGCGACTACTTACCCGCGTTTGCTGGAACAATATCTTAAATCTCATGATGTTACGGCTGATATCCACGAAATCAGCGGATCGGTGGAAATCGCTCCGAGCATTGGGTTGGCCGATGCCGTTTGCGATATCGTGAGCTCGGGCAGCACCTTGTTGAGCAATGGTTTGAAAGAAGTGGAAACGATTTTCCGCTCGGAGGCCGTGATGATCGCGAGCAAGCACCTTTCGCCGGTGCAGCAGGATTTGCTGGACCAGCTTTTGTTCCGTATCAAGTCGGTGCAGGTGGCGAAGAACAACAAATATATTTTGCTCAACTGCCCTGTGGATGCGGTGGAGAATATCACCAAGTTCTTGCCGGGCATGCGTTCTCCGACGATCCTGCCATTGGCGACGGAAGGCTGGTGCTCGCTGCATTCGGTGATCAACGAGAACGAGTTCTGGGAGAATATCGAAAAGATCCGCCAGGCTGGGGCAGAGGGGATTCTGGTTATCCCGATCGAGAAAATGATTGTTTAAGTACGGGGTTTTGATTCTGACATTATGAATATCATTCCATTTCCGGAAAGGGAACAATGGCCTGCATTGCTGGCCAGGCCCGTTCTGGAAGCCAAGGATATCGAAGCGCGGGTACTGCCCGTGCTCGAACAAGTGAAAAATGAAGGCGACGCGGGTATTAAAGCCCTCGCCCTGAAATTTGACAAAATTGAACTGACCGATCTCGCATTTTCGGAAAAAGACATTGCCGAGGCAGGCGACAAGCTCGATGACGCGTTGAAAGCGGCGATCGGGCAAGCATACGAGAATATCTACAAATTCCACAAAGGTCAGCTGCAAGCGCCTGAAAAAGTGGAAACTATGCCTGGTGTTACCTGCTGGCGCAAAAGTGTGGGAATCGAGAAAGTGGGGATCTATATTCCTGGCGGCTCGGCTCCATTGTTCAGTACGGTATTAATGCTTGGAATTCCTGCTCAGATTGCCGGTTGCAAGGAAGTGGTGCTTTGCACGCCATCCGATCACCCGGCTATTTTGTATGCGGCCAAATTGGTGGGTGTTACCAAGGCATTCCGCATTGGCGGCGCACAGGCGATTGCTGCAATGGCTTATGGTACCGAAAGTGTCTCCAAAGTTTATAAGATATTCGGGCCTGGAAATCAGTATGTTACGACTGCAAAAATGTTGATTAGCAAAGAAGGCGTGGCAATCGACATGCCTGCGGGGCCTTCGGAAGTAGCTGTTTTCGCAGACGATACGGCTTTGCCATGTTTCGTAGCAGCCGACTTGCTTTCACAGGCCGAGCACGGCGCCGATAGCCAGGTTTTATTGGTCTCTACCAGCAAAAAGCTGCTTGCCTCAGTGAATATCGCTTTGGCGGAGCAGCTGGAAGTGCTTCCCCGCAAGGATATTGCCGCGCAGGCGATGGTAAACAGCAAGGCGATCCTCGTCGAAACCGAAGAAGAAGCCATTGAAATGCTGAACCAATATGCGGCGGAACACTTGATCCTCAGCATTGCCAACGCGGAAGAGGTGACCGAAAAGATTTACAATGCCGGCTCGATTTTTCTGGGCAACTACACGCCCGAATCGTGCGGGGATTATGCGTCGGGTACCAACCACACATTGCCTACCAATGGCTATGCGCGGGCTTACAGTGGGGTTTCTGTCGATAGTTTTGTGAAGAAAATTACGGTTCAGCATATTACGGAGGAAGGTATCCGCAACATCGGACCGACCGTGGAAGCCATGGCGGCCGCCGAATCGCTCGATGCCCATAAGAATGCAGTGAGCATCCGATTGAAAAATCTTTTGTGAAAAATTTC
>DATMSL010000484.1:0-3464 GCA_035565435.1 Dyadobacter sp.
CTAACAGGTTGATTCCTTTAAACAAATATGATAATTCATGTCGAGTAATAACAGAGGCGAGCTGCTCACAAATCTGATGGCACAGAAGTTGGATTGTTTTTACACAACAGTTTTAGTTAATTCAAATCAAAAATTCTTCCCTTGGCCAAATCCCGCGGACATACCATTGTTGAGCAATGGTTTAAAGATAAAAAGTGGAAATGGGCGGCTTTTCAGAAAGAAGCCGCCGCGGCTTATCTGGCGGGGAAAAGTGGTTTGGTGAATGCGCCTACGGGCAGCGGGAAGACTTACTCGCTATGGCTGCCGATCCTGATCAGGCATATCAACTCGCTTCCGAAAAAGCCTCTCAAAACTAAAAAAGGGCTGCAAGTACTTTGGATTACGCCGCTTCGGGCGCTTTCGAAGGACCTTTTCCGGAATATGGAAATGGCGGCGCTTGAAATGAACCTCACCTGGCGCGTGGGCATACGTACGGGCGATACGGGCACGCGCGAGCGCAACGAGCAGAAGCGGCAAATGCCCGACGCCCTCATTATTACGCCGGAGAGCCTGCATATGCTTTTTACGCAAAAAAACGCCTCCGAATTTTTCAAGAACCTCCATACGGTGGTCGTGGATGAGTGGCATGAGCTGATGGGCAGCAAACGCGGTACACAGACGGAACTTGCATTGGCGCGTCTCCGGACCATCAACCCCGGTCTCCAGACCTGGGGCATCTCTGCGACGATCGGAAATCTGGAAGAAGCGAAGCAGGTGCTGCTGGGGATGCGTTTCCCGGAAGAAAACTCGGAGATTGTCCGGGCGAATACTGAAAAGAAGATCCTGGTCGAAAGTATTATCCCCGAAAGGGTGGAGACATTGCCATGGTCGGGATATATGGGGATCCGCCTGGTGGATAAGGTGGTGGAAGTGGTGAACAAGAGCCGTACGACGCTGCTGTTTACCAATACCCGCTCGGGAACTGAGATCTGGTACCGTACGATCATCGAAAAATACCCGGAGTTTGCCGGCATTATGGCCTTGCACCACGCCTCGCTCGACCGCGAGATACGCGATTGGGTAGAGGAAGCTTTGCATGACGAGCGGTTGAAACTGGTCATATGCACGGCCAGCCTTGATCTGGGGGTCGATTTTCGGCCCGTGGACACCGTTATTCAGGTAGGGAGTCCTAAAAGCATTGCGCGGTTCGTGCAGCGTGCGGGCAGGAGCGGTCACCAGCCGGGCGTCGATAGCAAAATCTATTTTTGTCCTACCAATGCGTTGGAACTGATCGAAGCCGTATCGCTGCGGGAGGGTGTGATCAAGAATATGATTGAGGACCGGCCACCTGTTGCTCATGCATTTGATGTCCTGGCTCAATGGATGATCACGCTGGCGGTAGGCGAGGGATTCGACGAAGCGCAGCTTTTCGAAGAGGTGCGTAATGCGTATGGCTATCAATATCTTAACCGGGAGGAGTGGGAGTGGCTTTTGGGATATATTACCACGGGCAGTTCGTCGCTCACGGTTTATGACGAATACAAGAAAGTGGAGCGCGTGAATGGCCGCTATGTGGTGACGAGCCGGCGTATTGCGCACCGGCATTTGCTGAGCATGGGTACAATCGTTTCGGAGGTTTCGCTGAAAGTGAAGTTACAGAGCGGTAAATACCTGGGGGCCGTAGAGGAGTCATTTGTGACCTGGATGAAAGCAGGCGACATTTTCTTTTTCGCAGGTATGAGCGTGGAATTTGTACGAATTCATGAAATGACTGTGACCGTGAAAAAGGCCGAAGGCAAGAAAGGTTACCTTGTGCGCTGGGCAGGCGGGAGGATGCCGCTGTCGTCCCAGCTCTCCGCATTCATCCGCGAGCGCCTGGCCGACGCGATTGAAAACCCGCATAAGGAAGTGGAGCTGGCCAAAATGCAGCCGTTGCTCGAATTGCAGGAGAAACGCTCGGTGATTCCCAAAACTAACGAGCTACTGGTCGAGCAATGCGAAACCCGCGAGGGATATCATATCTTTATATTCCCGTTCGAAGGTCGGCTGGTGCATGAAGGCATGTCAATTTTGCTCGCCTACCGCATTAGCCAGCTGCGGCCGATCACGTTTTCGGTGGCGATGAACGATTACGGTTTCGAGCTGTTAAGTGATCAGTATGTAGATCTGGCCGAAATCCTGGGTGAAACCGATCTTTTCTCGACGCAACATCTCGTCGACGATATTTACCAGAGCGTAAACGCGACGGAAATGGCGAAGCGGAAATTTCGGGAGATTGCAGCCATTGCCGGACTGATGTTTCAAGGATATCCTGGCAAATACGTCAAAACCAGGCAATTGCAGGCGTCGAGTTCGTTGCTTTTCAATGTGATGAGCAAATACGAAGACAATAACCTGTTGGTCAAACAGGCATACCAGGAAGTTCTGACCTACCAGCTCGAAGAGGTACGCATGCGTGAGGCGCTTGCGCGGATCGAACATCAGAAAATAGTCATACAAAACACCGACAGACCGACGCCATTTTCGTTTCCGATCATGGTCGACAGGCTTCGGGAGCAATTAACTTCGGAAAAGCTGGACGACAGGATCCAGCGGATGATCAAACAGTACGGTAATGCAGATTGAGATCAGAGGCAACCACTTTTTATTATTGACGCAGAGGGCGATTTTCTGGGAGGAAACGCAAACATTACTGATCGGAGACCTGCATTTAGGCAAAGTGACGCATTTCAGGAAGGAGGGAATAGCTATCCCGCATAATGCTGCCGCCAACAACTTCGAGCGGATGGATGAATTGGTCCGGCAAACCGGCGCCACCCGCATCATATTCCTCGGAGATCTTTTTCACAGCGAATACAATTCCGAATGGGAAACGTTCCGCGAATGGCGCGCTGGGCACCACTACATCGAAATGATCATCGTCATAGGCAACCACGACATCCTGCCCGTAAGCCTGTTGCTCGAATGTGATTTGCAAGTGTATGCAGATGATTACGAGGAAGATGTATTCATTTTTACCCATCATCCGAAAGTGGAGTTCGATACTTCCAAATTCGTTTTCGCGGGCCATGTGCACCCGGTTTTCACTTCCTACGGCAGAGGTCGCCAGAGCGTGCGGCTCCCTTGTTTTGTGATTGACAAATACCAGGCCATTCTTCCCAGCTTCGGCGTGTTCACCGGCGGCTATCAAATGGGGCTTACCGATAATCGTAGGATATATATTACGACCGAAACGCGGGTTTTTTCTGTTTGTTAATTATTGATAATAAAGTGATTATGCTGAAACCGGAAAAATATGGAATCTGATTCCACATTTTTCCGGTTTTGTTTATTTTTGATGTATGATAGAAAGAATTGCGGCATCAAAAATTGAGCAATTGGCAGCCACATTTAAATCTGTGGCTGTTATCGGACCGCGGCAGTCCGGCAAAACGACATTAGCAAAGTCATTGTTTCCTAAAAAAGCGTACTTATCTCTCGAAAAC
>DATMSL010000485.1:0-2134 GCA_035565435.1 Dyadobacter sp.
ATAAATGCGTTATTCATAATGCTCCCGTCTGTGGCATCCACACCACCGTCCAAACTTACATCAGTAAAAAGGTACTGATCATAAGTGCCTTTCAAAAAGTCATTATTAGCGATCGACATATCTGAGGAGTCGACGGCCAAATCATTATTTACATCACCTGCCCACATGTACCACTTTCCATTGATAATACCCATTTGAGCGGCGTCGCCAGGGAGCTGGCTGGCCTTGTTAAGGGCTGTTGTGAAGTCGTAGACTGCCGTGCCAGCACTGAAAGAAGCAATGGGGGTGCTCAGAATAGCAACATGATTCCTGTGGAAAACGGCTACCCGCACCGGCGAACTTTGCCCGACGAATTTCGGAAGCATTCCGTCTATGTCGACGATACTTCCATTGGGTTTCAGCAGCAGGCTTTTCGATTGAAGTTTTACCGCCGGGCTAGCAGCATCGCGAATTTCAATCTTTATCCAATCTACCACCGAACCGGCTACTCCCGCCGGATTGCCGATGTTATTGTAGACCGCATTCCCTCCATAGGGGTCCGTGGCAGGCAATAAGCCTGAATTCGCACTGAAATAGGTTTGTAAGTCGCTGGCCATATTCGCCTGCCCGGGGCGGTATGCGCCTCTGAGGAGGACTTTGGCATCGAGTTGCACGAGGCTGCTATTTAGCTCCCTTTTGATCCGGTTGCCGGCATTGTCATACGTAAATTTGATCTGCGCATTGATCATGCCCGGTAAGGCCGCCAGGACGGCCAAAAGCACAGTTTTGATAAGGTGTGTGTTCATACAATGTGATCTGGAAAGTTTATAGTGTGATATACTCGTATATTGATTCAAAAACAGTCTTTTTCGCCACTGGCTACCGATTTATCCAATGTGCCATCCTTCCCGGCTTGAACGGGGAAATAGCACCCGCTTTTCGTCTGAAATACTTCCGATTCGCTCCCGCATATGATCGCGCAGGCGCGGCCCGCGACGATGTGCTTGTTCGCTTGCATATCGTCTACCCGCATTTTGTACCGGAACGCCCCTTTGTACCGTGAGCCGTCGGGCCTTAATCCATCCCAACCGTACTCGTGCACAGGCATTTTGGAATTGAAATAGGGCTTCTGATAGAGCATCGTGTCTCCTTCAATACTGTATACGGCAAAGCCCCACACATCCGTAACGACATCATTCGCGACCGGGAAGAAATAGTCATTCACCCCATCTTTATTAGGAGTGAATACGTTCGGAACGTAGATCCGCTTCTTTTCGTAAGAGTATTCGACGGGCTGGGTACCGCAGCAGGACTCGTATTCCTGGCTGACCACTTTTGGATCGCCTTGTGAAGAGCAGATTTGGGCGCTGGTAATGAGAAAGAGCATAATGAGTGTCAGTGTGTTTTTCATTTTGTTGGATGTTTGTTAATCGGATTATAATCTATTTGAATATTACCATGATGCCCAGTCCTACGCTGACATCATTCATGAAATGGCTGTATCCATGTTCCGTAGAGATGACGTCGCCGGATACAGCGTTTGTAATCGTTTCCTTGTAAGTCGCGTCGGCCTTGTAGAACCACGAATCGAGATCCAGGTTAAATGTAATTCTCCTGTTTACCCGGTAAGCGAATGTGAAAGATGGGTGAAATGAAAAGCAATCTTTGGTTGCATATTGGGTATCCCACTTGATATTCAGTAACTCGTTCGTTCCCTTCTCTTTTAACCGAACACGGCCCCAATTAGTGATGATGGAAACGACGCCTAACATTATACGCCCAACAAAAATTAATCGATTTTGCTCGACTTTATAGGCCGGTCCCAAACTTCCTCGGGTTATCGGGTCAGAAGTGCTATTCAAATAATCATCCATGGCACTGGAATATATGTTTGCGTAATACTTATTTCCATATTTTAGGTTAATGTCTTTAACAAATTGATCATGCCTGTTCTGTGGATTCCCGGCTGGGGATAATGCCACCTGTCCTTCGATACCGATATTCCGATAGAAAAAACCGATAGCCAGAGGTTGGCAGTATATGTCCTGAAATTGAGTTCCTATCAAATTACCGGGGATATCGTTGGTCGGAAATGAGCGGATGGGGAACACAATTCCAATCGAAGGTCGATAGAAAAATCGGACAGGCTTAAATT
>DATMSL010000486.1:0-20975 GCA_035565435.1 Dyadobacter sp.
GTCGATCTGGCGGTCGCCCACTGTCAACACATATCCGCCGATCAGAGCATTGTCTACTTTCTCGGCAAGCTGAACCGTTTTTCCGGTTGCCTTGGCAACAATATCGGTAAATTGCTTACGAAGTTCGTCGGTCAGCGGGGTAGGGGTTACCACCGTCGCTTTTTTGATTCCCTTGTAAACGTTATAGGCTTTTATGAATTCCACCGCGATTTCGTCGAGAATAGCCTCCCGGTTCTTCTTGGTGATAATATCGAATATCGCGAATGAAACCGGGCTTACACGCTCTTTGAAAAGGCCTTTCAGAATCCCTGATTTCTTCTCGTGACGCACCACCGGGCTTTTCAATGCAAGCATCAGGCCGCGGTTCTGGTCGGCTGTTTCTTTGAACAGCAGCATATCCTGATAAACCGTGTCAAGAACGTTCTGTTCTTTCGCGAGCTCGATCAGCGATTTTGCATATCTGGATGCTACAATACTTACTGACATCGGAATTAGATTTTAAATGCTGATTAGTTAAGACGCGCAGATGAAGCAAGGTCAGCGATCAGTTTTTCCTGAGCTCCTTTGTCTTCCAATTCACGGTGCAATACTTTTTCAGCGATTTCCAATGAAAGCGTAGCAACTTCTTTCTTGATTTTGCTCACGGCTACCGCCTGTTCGTTGCGGATAGTTTCGCGTGCGCTTTCGATGATTTTTTGCGCTTCCACAGCCGCTTTGTCTTTCGACTCTGCGATGGTTCTGTCGGATGCATCTTTCGCGTCACGAAGAATCTGGTCACGGATTGCATTTGCTTCAGCGATCAGTTTTTCGTTGTCCGACTTCAATTGTGCCATTTCAGCACGGGTTTTTTCTGCGAGATCCAAAGCGCCCTGAATTTCGTTTTCACGGTCTTTCAAACCTTTGAGGATAGGTTTCCATGCGAATTTGGACAGGATAAACACTACCAGCAAAAATACTACCAGCATCCAGAAAATAAGGCCTGGGTTTGGAGTAAGCAATGACATAGTTAAATGAGTTTTTGAGTGTAAGAACGATCTAAAATCTTCTCTCTTCTTATTAAAATTTCGTGGAAGCCTAATGCTTCCACGAGCATGTTTTTGCACCGCATCCGGGCCTAGCGCGCCGGGACAGCGTTCCCCTTTCGGGAAGCTCTATTAAAGCTTGAAAGAGATAAGCAGACAGATTACCGCTGCGAAAAGCGCTACCGCTTCGATAAGAGCCGCGATGATAAGCATTGCAGTTTGGATTGCACCAGCAGCTTCTGGTTGACGGGCGATACCTTCAACAGCGCTACCACCGATTTTACCAATACCAAGACCTGCACCGATAGCAGCAAGACCTGCGCCGATAGCAGCACCGAAAACTGCAAGACCTGCACCACCTTGTTCAGCAGCTTGAAGCAAAATTTGAGCGAACATAATTTGTTTGTTTAAAATATAAATTAATAAAAAAGAGATTCGAATCAGTGTCCGTGGTCGGCGTGGCCATGCTCTTCAATGGCGCTTCCGATGTACATGGATGACAATAGTGTGAAGATGAATGCCTGGATGAACGCTACCATGATCTCGATGAAGTTCAGGAACAATGCGAACAGGGAGATTACCGGGGCGATCACGATGCTTTGGAAAATAAAGATCAGACCGAACAAGCTCAGGAGGATAATGTGACCTGCAGTGATGTTGGCAAACAACCGGACCATGAGGGAAAACGGCTTCATGAACACACCTACGATCTCAACAGGGATCATAATGAGCAACAGTGGAGCAGGTACTCCCGGAGGGCTCAAAAGGTGTTTGTAGTAGTTGCCATTCGCGTTCAGGTGAACGATGATGAACGTCAGCACTGCCAATGTCATGGTCACGGCGATATTACCGGTAAGGTTAGCCGATCCCGGAAGCAGACCCATGATGTTGTTGATCAGAATGAAGAAGAACAACGTGAGCAAATAAGGAAGGTATTTTTCGTATTTCGGTCCTACGTTTGGTTTTACCACTTCGTCGCGGATGAAGAGGATGATTACCTCCATCGCAGATGCGAAACCTTTCGGCGCTTTGCCTTTGCTGTTTTTGTACCAGCCCGCAACGCTTGTGAAAACGAGGATCAGGATCACAGCGCTCAACAGCATGGAAGCGACGTTCTTGGTGATCGAAAAGTCGTAGATTTTACGTGATTCGTCAACAGGCACAATTTGTTCCGATTCACCATGTACCAAGTGGTAGCCGTTGTATTCGTGGTGCTCGTTGTGAAAGTTGGAAGACAAGAAAACCTCGATGCCGCGGTCTTCTGAATAAAGAATCACAGGAAGTGGAATAGCAACACCGTGCGAGAACTCCCATTCGTGAGAGTCGGCAATGTGGTGCATGATCATCTCGCCGATCTTGAACTCCTCTTCGTGCTCTTCAAGCTTATGTTCAATTTTATGCTCTTCCTCGTTCACAGCCTGGGCGACCTTGTCAGCCTCGTGCTGAGTAGGTTCGTCGGCACGGGCCGGGAGGTTAAAAACGCATGTTGCCGCTATAAGGGCGATAGTAAAAAACCGTCTCAGATGGGTATACATAAATGCTTGAAATACTATGCTTTGTCAATCGCGGCGCAAGTTACGATACAAACCATATATTTCAAAGCATGTATAAAATAAATAGAGTGCAAAAAAGTTGATAACGAATAGGAATGAATCAGTTAGCCCTTTATACAAAAACAAGCCAATGAAAATGATGCTCAGAATGATCCTCGCAACGATGCTGGAAATGTAAAATGTGACAAATTTCTCACGCTTGTTCCGCATTCCGAACTCCATGAGCCGGTGGACGAGAAATGCGAGCCCGAAAAAGAATATGAGAATATACCATATATAAGGATGCAGGAAAGAATCTGCGTGGAATCTTTGAGCAAGGAAAAATACAATTCCGAGCAAAATAGTAGCGATCAGGGTGCGTAGCATGCGCGTGCGTCGAAGAGGAGCAATTATCGTTTGGTAAAACTTCTTATTAAAAGGTAGAGCGAAGCGGCAATGGAGACGAGCGAGAGCACGAGTGTCCACACAGGCACCTTATTTTGCTGCCATTCGTCGAGCTTGTAACCGCCCCAGGTGAACACGAGGATGGTGCCTAGCATTTGCGTCGCCATCCCCGAGTATTTCAGGAAGCGCGATGACTGGTCTTTGTTCAGAAGCTTTTTCGGATCTTCCATAATTCAGCAGTTACCCGTTTCGGTTGAGAACCCGGTTGGAAACCCGGTTGAAAAACAATGGTAGAATATCGGGGTAAAATTGCTTCAATTTTTGCAAATGGCATTATCTTCGATACGTATTTATTGAAAATACCGTTTTAGGTTTGCAACCTGACACAAAGACGAACACCCCATAAAGTCAATTTCGTGATCGACCGTTTTACCTCCCATATCCGACGCACATTACCGCTACTTGTCATGATTATCGTCGCGGCTGCCTGTTCGCAGTACAGCTCGCGGCCGGGTGCAATCACTTTTCACAACGTAGCAGCGCGGTATAATGCCTATTTTATGGCGGAGCAGGATATGGCAGAAGCGGAGTTTGAAATGAAGAAGGCTTATAAAGAAAACTATAACCAGCTGCTCCCGATACTGCTGCCGATGGACTCGATCCTCGCGCAGCCGGTGAAGCCCAAATTACAGGATGCGATCAAAAAGGCTTCGATCGTGGCCGAAAAGCACCAGAACAGCAAGTGGATCGACAACAGCTATATACTTTTGGGCAAATCGCGGTTGTACCTTGGCCAATGGGCGGATGGCCTGGAAGCATTGCGTTACGTATATGCTAACGGGCGCGACGAGAACGATAAAAACAACGCCCTGATCCTGCTCATGCGGGCGTACATTGAGCATAAGGATTATTCCAATGCATTGGGCGTGGCTGAATACCTCAGCCAGCAGCCGTTGAACAAAACATCACAGCGCGATTTTTACCTTACCAAAGCCTACCTGCACCAGCAAAACGGCGAGTATCTGACCTCAGTTGCCATTCTGGAAGAGACATTCCCGTTTCTGAAAAAGTCGACCGAAACGGCCCGCATTCATTTCGCAGCAGCGCAGATGTATGACCGTCTTGGGCAATATGCATTGGCTAACCGGCATTATAAAAGTGTAAACAGGAACAAACCCAACTACGACCTCGGCTTTTATTCAAATATGAATTCCCTGCAAAATGAGGTGGTGCTGGACCCGAAACGCGACCTTTCCAATGTGGGTTTCGATAAAATGCTCCGTGATCGAAAAAATGACGACCTGAAAGACCATGTGTATTTCACGATGGGCTTGCTCGCTGAACACAAGAAGCAGATTCCGGAAGCGGTAAGCTATTTGCAAAAAGCCGCAGCAGCGTCTAAAGGAAACATGCAGCAAAAGGCATATACCTATCTGCAACTGGCGCGGATTGAATATGAAGCACTCGAAAATTTTGAAATGTCCAAAGCCTATTACGACAGCGCATTGGCCATTCTGCCGCAGGAAGCGCCTGAATACCGCCTCGTAGCGGACAGAAAACGCGCACTTGACAATTTTGTGACACAATACACCATTGTTTCGGCTGAGGACAGCCTTCAAAGACTGGCTAAAATGAACCCGGCGCAATTGGATAATAAGATCGATCAGATCATCGAAGCGAGAGAGAAGAAGCGCCTTGAGGAAGAGGAAAAGGCAAGAAAAGCGCAAATCGCCGCACAGAACGCAAGTCTGCAGCAAAGTGGAGGAAATCCGTTGGTGACCGGAGGCGAACGCCGCTTCGAACTGTTCGACCCTGCGTTGGTCAACAAAGGTAAAATAGACTTTAAGAGAGCGTGGGGGAACCGGCCGTTGGAAGACGACTGGCGCCGGAGCAGTCGCCCGCTTCGCACGCTCGCGGGCAACAATGGCGCGGGCGGTACGGATAGCACCGCTGTTGCGCAGGCAGCGCCGGAGGATAGCGGATTGAAAAAAGGCACGCCGCAATGGGACCAGATACATGCAATGTTGAAAAAGGACGTTCCGTTGTCGGATACGGCATTTGCAGCCTCGCAAAAGAAGAAGGAAGATGCGCTCTACAACCTGGGCAAAATCTATCGCTTTGACCTGAAAGAATCCACCCGGGCGATTGCAGCGTTTGAGCGTGTCCTGACAGAGTATCCCAAAACGCAATATAAAGACGAAATCTATTACCTGCTCTTCCTGAGCAATGAAGAAAATGCCGCTCAGAAGGAATCCTGGAAATCGAAGTTGTTGAGTGAATATCCTACATCCACTTATGCCCGCCTCGTCAATAAAACGACGGACACCGGAGGCACTTCCGGTAATGCGACGAAGGAGTATGAAGCCATGTACAAGCTCTATGCGGATGGCAGCTACACCAAAGCACTGGATGATATCGAGAAAAACCTGCCGTCCTACAAAGGCAGCTCCTTGGAGGACAAGTTCGCATTGCTGCGCGTTTTCCTGATCGGGAAAGTGAGGGGCAAAGATGCCTATGGGCAGGCTATTACCGAGTTCATGAGGCTCTATCCGACCAGCATTTACCTGCCCCGTCTGAAAGAAATGCAAGAATTCAATTCCCTGTCCATGGGCAAGAGATAATAGGCTGAAATCGTATATTTGCCTTTTCCAGTAACCTATCACCCCACATTTATGATTGAATTGCAACCCGGAAAGTATCGGCGCACCATTGTCCGTCTCTGGCGGTTCGTTGGCCTGGGACTGGGTCTGATCATATTCTACATTGTTGCCGTAAGTTTCAATTTTTTGTGGTTGTTCGGCGGCATGCCGGACCTTAAAACGCTCGAAAATCCGAAAAGCGAACTGGCATCGGAGCTTATCAGCGAGGACGGCAAATCATTGGGTAAATATTTCTTCGAAAACCGGACGCCGATCGACATCGCACAAATTTCCCCTAACCTTATCGACGCACTTGTAGCGACCGAGGATGCCCGTTTTGTAAACCACTCGGGTATCGATCCGCGCAGCTTGCTCCGGGTGTTCAAAGGTGTCGTTTCCGGCAGTTCGAGCTCTGGGGGCGGTAGTACGCTCACACAACAGGTCGCCAAAAACCTTTTCAATACCCGTTCGGAAGAATATGAAGGGCTGCTCGGTAAAATACCGGTAGTCCGTATTGTCATAGCTAAAACAAAAGAATGGGTACTGGCAGTGGTATTGGAGAGAAAATATACCAAGCAAGAAATCATGCAGATGTACCTCAACACGGTTTCTTTTGGCAACAATACATATGGTATCAAAGTAGCTTCCAAAACTTATTTCGATAAGGAGCCCTGGGACCTGAACGTCACCGAAGCCGCATTGCTGGTGGGTATGCTGCAAAACCCGACGTTGTTTAACCCGCTGCGCTTCCCAACCAATGCATTGAACCGGAGAAACACGGTTCTGGCGCAGATGTATAAGTATGATTATATCCGCGAAGAGGATTTTGAGAAATATAAAGAGAAGTCGCTGGGACTGAACTTCACTGTCGATAGCCATAATACAGGGTTGGCACCCTATTTCCGCGAGTCGATGCGCGGGTACCTCAAAAGCTGGGTGAAGCTTTACAACGAGGAGCACGATACGGATCTCGATCTATACACGAGCGGTCTTCGCATATATACAACCATCGACTCGCGCATGCAGCGCTACCAGGAAGCAGCATTGACCGAGCACATGAAAGTCCAGCAAAAGCTGTTCGATGAGCACTGGAAAGGCCGCAATCCATGGACTTTCGATAATGGAAAGGAAATCCCGGGCTTCATCAGGACCGCCGCAAAACGCTCCCCCCATTTTATTTCCCTGAAAAGGGACCTGGGAGAGGAAGAGGCATGGAAGATTATGAAGAAGCCTTACAAAATGAAGGTTTTTACCTGGGACGGTGAGAAAGAGGTGACAATGAGCCCGCTCGATTCCATTGCCTATTACAAACGTTTTCTGCGCGCGGGTATGATGTCCATGGACCCGCGCAACGGGCACGTGAAGGCGTGGGTAGGAGGTATTAATTTCAAATATTTCAAATATGACCACGTAAAGCAGGGATCGCGGCAGCCGGGGTCTACTTTCAAGCCGTTTGTGTATGTATCGGCATTGGATAAGAACTTCCTGACTCCCTGTGACCATGTGACAGACCAGCCTATTTTCTTCGGACTTTCCGACGGTGTGCCAGGCGGATGGTCGCCCAAAAACTCCAACAACAAATATTCCTACCAGTCGCTGTCGTTGCGGCAGGCATTGGGTAAATCGGTGAATACCGTGAGCGCCTACCTGATGAAAATGGTACGGCCGAAGGCGGTGGTGGAATATGCGCATAAGTTGGGGATTACCTCCAAATTACAGGAAGTACCTTCACTCTGTCTGGGCATCAGTGATGTTTCGGTATATGAAATGGTAGGCGCCTATTGCGCATTCGCAAACGGCGGCCATAGAACGGAACCGATGACGATCCTGCGCATTGAAGACCGTTACGGCAATGTTTTGCAAGAGTTTTTCCAGAAGCAAAACCAGGAGATAAGTGCCAATATGGCCTATAATATGTTGTATCTGATGCGCGGTGCGGTCGAAGATCCGGGAGGAACCGCCGGCCGGTTGCGGCAGTACGGCGTCACCGAAGGGAATGAGATAGCGGCCAAAACGGGTACCACTTCAAACTATTCCGATGGTTGGTTTATGGGTATGACGCAAAACCTCGTGTCGGGCATCTGGGTAGGTGGCGAAGACCGCAGTATTCACTTCCGTACCATTGCCTATGGACAAGGCGGCCGCATTGCAATGCCGGCGTGGGGCTTATTTATGCAGAAGGTATATGCAGATCCTACACTGGTACAGTACCGCAAAATGCCTTTTAACAAGCCTGAAAATTACGTTCGCGAATGCGGCGGCGTAGCGACGGATAGTACCGATACTTACATCCCGCCGTCACGGTCCGACGACGAAGGCGTTCTATTCTGACCCATTTAATCCCTTGCCCGTGAATATTCTCGTTGCCCCTGACAAGTTTCGCGGTTCGCTGGAAGCTGTGGAAGTATGCGATGCCGTTGCCAACGGTATTCAAAAGGCATATCCCAATGCAAAAGTGACGGCGATCCCGCTGGCTGATGGCGGTGAAGGGACTTCAAAGATATTGACGCAGCAGGCGAATGGCTCGGAGGTGATGGTAACCGTTATGGACCCGCTGAACCGGCCGATCAAAGCAACTTACGGACTTTCAGAGGATCATCAGGTTGCATTTATCGAAATGGCTGTCGCTTCTGGCCTCGGGCTGCTGAAAACAGAGGAACGCAACCCCCTTCGGACGAGCACATTTGGCACAGGCCAGCTTATTGTCGATGCGTTGGATCGCGGTGTGAAAAAAATCATTCTCGGTATCGGAGGGAGCGCTACTACCGATGGTGGCATCGGGATGGCGGAGGCACTTGGTTATGCATTCAAAGACGCTGATGGGCATACTCTGCTGCCAAACGGCGAATCGCTTGTGAAAATCGCGTCGATTGACACACATAATGCGGATCCAAGGCTTGCATTGGTTTCGGTAATAGTCGCTTGCGATGTGACGAACCAGTTATTCGGCAAAGAAGGTGCTGCATTTGTATATGGCCCGCAGAAAGGAGCCGACCCTGAAATGGTGGTGCAGCTCGATCACGGACTGGAAAACCTCGCACAGGTAGCTACGCGCGTATTCAGGCGGGACGTGAGCCTCGTGCCGGGTGCAGGCGCGGCGGGAGGCCTGGGCGCAGGTTGTATGTGGTTTTTGAATGCTGAACTGAAAGACGGTATCAGCATTGTGATGGAGCAGTGCAATATTGCTTCGCTCGTTGCCAATTCGGATTTGGTGATCACAGGGGAAGGAAAAGTCGATGAGCAAACGCTGGCTGGGAAAGTAGTGAAAGGGTTGGCCGGACTATGCAAAAGCCATCATGTGCCGCTGGCCGTTGTTTGCGGTACTTTGCAGATCACCCCGGAGCAGGCCAGGGCCGTGGGTATTACCTACGCCGTTTCCGTTTTGAACAGGCCCATGGATTTGAATGCGGCACAAAGTGAGGCATTCCAGCTCGTAAGTGACGCAACTTTTCAATTGATGCGGTTGTTTTTCTTCAACAGGGGCGCCGTTTAGTCCTAAATCTCAATCAATGTCTGAATTCAATTATAAAGAAGAACTCGCCAAAATTCCTCTCGATCCCGGTGTGTACCGGTATTTTGATGAAACCGGTGAGGTGATATATGTAGGAAAAGCTAAAAGCCTGCGTAACCGGGTTTCGAGCTATTTTTTGAAAAACAACCAGCACGACCGTAAAACCAAACGGCTCGTTAGCCAGATCCGTCGGATCGAATTTACCATCGTTTTGAGCGAATGGGATGCATTGTTACTGGAAAACCAGCTTATCAAACAGTTGCAGCCCAAGTTCAATATCCTGCTTAAAGACGATAAGACCTACCCGTTCATTTGCGTGACCGACGAGCCATTCCCACGTGTGTTTCCGACCCGCAATATGGACCGTACCAAGGGCACCTTTTACGGCCCGTTTGCCAATTTACGCGCGATGCACACGCTGCTCGACATGTTTAAAGCATTGTACCAGATCCGCTCGTGCCAGCTGCCACTGACGAAGTCGAATATCGAGGCCAAAAAATTCAAGGTTTGTCTGGAATACCACATTGGTAACTGCAAAGGGCCATGCGAAGGTCTGCAGGGCGAGGATGAATACAATGCGGAGATCGAGCAGGTACATAATATATTGAAAGGCAATTTGTCGTCGCCGCAGCAGTATTTCAAGGAGAAAATGCTGGAAGCTGCTGAGCAAATGGCATTCGAAAAGGCGCATGCGTGGAAGACTAAAATCGAGCATTTGTCTAATTTCCAGAGCAAGGCGACGGTGATCAATCCCCGCATTGGTAACATCGATGTGCTCACGATCGTGTCCGACGAGGAAGCAGCCTATCTGAACTTTATGAAGATCAAGGAAGGCTACATGGTGGCAACGCAGACGCTGGAAGTTAAGAAAAAGCTCGACGAAAGCGACATGGAGATACTCGCCATGATGATCGTAGAAATGCGATCTACTTATGGTTCGGAGGCGAAAGAATTGGTTTCAAACCTGAAACCGGACCTCGATATGCGGCTCGAAGTGACCGTTCCGCAAATCGGCGACAAGAAGAAGCTGCTGGATATGTCGATGAAAAATGTGATGTATTTCAGAAGGGAAAGAACCGAGCGCCGCGAAGTGGAAGCATCTGCAACAACTTCTAAAAAGGACCGGGTACTGATCCGTCTCAAAGCCGATTTGCAGATCAAAACGCTGCCAAGACATATCGAATGTTTCGATAACTCCAATATCCAGGGTACCAACCCCGTGGCGTCGATGGTGTGTTTCAAGGATGGGAAACCGTCGAAAAAGGATTACCGCCATTTCAATATCAAAACCGTAATTGGCCCGAACGACTTTGCTTCAATGAACGAGATCGTGTCCCGCCGGTACCTGCGCCTGATCGCCGAAGAACAGCCATTGCCTGACCTGATTGTGATAGACGGTGGCAAGGGGCAGCTGGGCGCGGCCTGCGACGCGTTGAAAAGCCTGGGCATTTATGGGCAGGTGCCTATTATTGGTATTGCCAAAAGGTTGGAGGAAATCTATTTCCCGGAAGATCCACTGCCATTATATATCGACAAAAGATCCGAGTCCTTGAAACTGATCCAGCAGATCCGCGACGAAGCACACCGGTTTGCGATCACGTTCCACCGCGATAAGCGCAGTAAAGCAAGCCTGGTAAGTGAGCTGGAAGGCGTTGTGGGCGTCGGAAAGGTGACGGCTACGAAGCTTTTGAAGCATTTCGGCTCTGTGCGTGCAATACGCGAGAGCCCAATCGAAACGCTTACAGACCTGATCGGCCTCGACCGGGCGAAAAAGGTAAGGGCCTATTTCGACACCATGGCAGGCGATTAAAGACCAATGTTTTTTCCCACAATATAACCCGTCGTCCAGGCATTCTGGAAGTTGAAACCACCGGTAATGCCGTCGACGTCCATTACTTCCCCGGCAAAGAAGAGGCCGGGCAACGAGCGGCTCTGCAAGGTTTCAGGATCGATGTCGGCCAATGCAATGCCGCCGCAGGTTACGAATTCCTCTTTAAAGGTTGTTTTCCCTTTCACGTCATGCTGACTATTAGTGAGCAGTTCGGTCATGCGGTTCAGCACCTTGTGACTGGCATCGCCCCAGCGTAACGTGTCGGGGATTTCTGCTTTTTCGGTGAATGCTTTCCAGAGCCGCGAAGGCAACCCGAACCGGGCGTGTGAGGCGATCTGCTGTTTGGCCGTATTTGTTTTTTCGGCTAAAAGAAAATCGCGCACTTCTTGTTCTTTCATTTCCGGCAGCCAGTTGATCCGGCAGGTAAAATGATAGCCCTTTTCAGCAAGGTCGCGCGCGCCCCAGGCGGACAATTTCAACACCGCCGGTCCGCTGAACCCCCAGTGCGTGATCAGCAGCGGGCCGCGCCATTCATGCTTCGTACCCGATATTTTGACCAATGCATCTTTTACAGCTACACCAGCCAGTGGTAGCAGGTAGTTATCAGGCGTATTAAATGTAAACAAGGAAGGTAACGGCGGTACAATCCCGTGCCGGTGTTCTTCCAGCCAGTCGAAACTTTCTGCTCTCGGATAGCCACCGGTTGCAATCAATAGCCGATCGGTAGTAATGGGTTCTCCATTGACGAGCTTCAACTGGAATGCATCGTCCGTTTTCTCAAAAGAATCTACATGCACGCTCGTCCTGATCTCTATATTCAGGTTACGGGCTGTTTTGGTCAGGCATTCGATAATGGTATGCGACGAATCGGAAGTAGGGAACATACGCCCGTCGGCTTCGGTTTTGAGCTGAACACCCCGCTTCTCAAACCATGCCACTGTGGCGTCGGCATTGAAATGAGGCAGGAGCTTACGAAGTAGCTTTTCGCCTCGCGGATAATTTTTGATGAAATGGCGCAACTCGTGAGGCCTGTGCGTAACATTGCACCTACCGCCACCGGAAACGCGGACCTTGTTGAGGACCGTTCTGCTTTTTTCAAGAATGGTAATGCGCGCGTCCGGAAACGTCTCTGCTGCCGTGATTGCCGCCATGAAACCCGAAGCGCCGCCGCCCACAATAGTAATTGTCATAATGCCTGATTTGTCCTACAAAAATGACATGCAAGTTTTAAAAACTGCAATTTCTTTTTCTATCTTTCAAAATAGCTTCAAAAATTTCAACTAAAACCATTTTAAACTATACATGCAAAAAGTACTTGTGATCGGATTAGGAAAAGTAGGCTCGCTCGTAGCGACTTTGCTGAGTAAACGTTTCCAGGTTACCGGGGTCGACAAGGCCCAGCCGGCCGTGCAATTGCCCTTCGATGTAGTGACCGGCGATGTGAACGACGGCGTATTTCTGGATCAGGCATTGGCCGGTTTCGACGCGGTGGTGTCCTGTATGCCCTACAACCTCAACCTGCCCATCGCGCAACGTGCGCACAAGGCAGGCATCCATTATTTCGACCTCACGGAGGACGTCCCTACCACTGCTGCCATCCGTGAAATGGCTAAAGACAGTCGCAGCGTACTCGCGCCCCAATGCGGCCTTGCACCGGGCTTTATCGGCATTGTAGGAATGGATCTGGCCAAGCGTTTTACAAAAATCCGGGACATTGAGCTTCGCGTGGGTGCGTTACCACGCTACCCGAACGGGCAGATGGGTTACTCTTTCACGTGGTCGCCCGCGGGCGTGGTGAACGAATATTTGAACGACGCCGAGGTGATCCACAACGGCATCCGCAAGATGGTACCATCGCTCGAAGGTATTGAAATGATCAATATCGAAGGGCAGGAGTTCGAAGCATTCAGTACTTCGGGTGGCCTTGCTACCATGTGTGAAACCCTGGAAGGAAAGGTGGATACATTGAATTACAAAACCATTCGCTATCCGGGGCATTGTAACCTGATGCGTTTCGTACTATACGAGCTGTGCCTGAAAGATAAACGTGCATTGGTGGAGGAAATCCTGACAGAGGCCAAGCCCCCCGTGCAGCAGGATGTGGTGTATGTGTACGCCGTGGTGGAGGGCTGGAAGGGTAACCATCTCGAAAGAGAAGAGTTTTATCAGGCTTATCACCCTATTCAGATTGACGGCCAGCATTGGCGCGCCATATCATGGACCACGGCGGCATCCATTGCATCAGTAGTGGAAATGGTGGCCGACGGAGTGCTGCCCGGAACCGGGTTTATCCGGCAGGAAGACATTGTGCTCGACGATTTTTTTAAGACGATGAATGGACAGTTTTTTAAGAATATAGGCTGAGAAAGTATGAAAGGGATCGATTCAATTCTTGAAAAACTGGGTATCGCGGACGTTAACCACGGCGTAACTACCGGACAATCGGGATGGGAAGGCGGCGGTGCATTGCTGGAATCTTTTTCACCGGTGGATGGCCGCAAAATAGGTGCGGTAACGCAAGCGTCGCGTGCGGGTTACGACCGTGCGGTGGAAACCGCTTCGCTCGCATTCAAAACCTGGCGAAGCATACCGGCCCCCAAACGCGGCGAAATTGTGCGACAAATGGGTGTGAAGCTTCGTGAATACAAGCAGGAACTGGGTACGCTCGTCAGCTATGAAATGGGCAAGAGCTTGCAGGAGGGGCTAGGGGAGGTCCAGGAAATGATCGATATCTGCGACTTTGCAACCGGTCTTTCCCGTCAACTTTACGGCCTTACCATGCATAGCGAGCGTCCGCAGCACCGCATGTATGAGCAATGGCATCCATTGGGTGTGGTCGGGGTCATTTCGGCATTCAATTTCCCGGTGGCCGTGTGGTCGTGGAATTCGATGGTCGCCTGGGTATGCGGGAATGTGTGTGTGTGGAAGCCTTCGGAAAAAACGCCCCTCACCGCTATCGCCTGCCAGCATATTATTCAGGATGTCTTAAAAGACAATCATGTACCGGAAGGTGTATCGTGCGTTATCTCCGGCGGGCGCGATGCGGGCGAATGGCTTGCGCAGGATCCGCGGGTTGCTTTGGTATCCGCTACTGGCAGCATTCCAATGGGACGTTCGGTAGGAGAGGCCGTCGCGAGAAGGTTAGGCAAAAGCTTGCTCGAACTGGGAGGGAATAATGCGATTATCGTAACACCGACGGCGGATTTGAAGGTCGCCATACCGGCGATCGTTTTCGGCGCGGTAGGTACAGCCGGCCAGCGGTGCACATCAACGCGCCGGTTAATTGTGCATGACACGGTATTTGAGGAAGTGAAGAGCCGTTTGGCAAAAGCATATGGCCAGTTGAAAATTGGTAACCCGTTGGATCCGGGTATTCACGTAGGCCCTTTGATCGATAAGCAGGCCGTAGCACAATATCAGCATGCCATAGAACAGATCAAACAGGCCGGAGGCTCATTTGTGGTGCCGTCGGGCGTGCCGGAGGGCGATCAGTATGCATCCGGTTGTTATGTTTCCCCTTGTATTGCGGAGGTGGAAAACCACTGGGCGATTGTGCAGCACGAAACATTCGCACCGATCCTGTACCTGATCCGTTACACCGATGCCGAGGAGGCCATCGCTCTGCAAAATGATGTACCGCAGGGACTTTCTTCCGCGATTTTTACCAACGACCTGCGTGATGCCGAACGTTACCTGTCATTCGGAGGCTCCGACTGCGGCATTGCCAATATCAACATCGGGACTTCAGGTGCGGAGATCGGGGGCGCGTTTGGCGGCGAAAAAGAGACCGGCGGCGGGCGTGAATCGGGCTCCGATGCCTGGAAGGCTTATATGCGACGTCAAACTAATACGATCAATTACGGGACCGCATTGCCGTTGGCGCAGGGAATAAAGTTTGAGATTGAGTGATTAAAATGCCTAACTTTGTACAATTCGGTTGCACATTATCCTTTCAGATTTAACTTTTCAGAATGAAATACCAACTTACATCAGAACAGATATCGTCCAAAGTTGCAGGGGAAACAGTCATTCTCAACCACAGCAAAGGAGCTTATTATGGTCTGGACGAAGTGGGCATGCTGATCTGGGATACGTTAGAGAAAGGGCCGCAGACGATCGAAGCGTTGTGCGACGTGGTGATCAGCGGGTATGACGTGGATGCAGACACTGCCAAGCGTGACATCGATGGGTTGTTGAAGGATTTGATCTCCGAGAGACTGGTTGAAATAATCAAATAGATTTTGGGCAAAATCGGTAAGCTGATAGGGAAATGGCGGAGCTTGTCCGGGCCGGAGAAATGGATATTCCTGCGTGCCGTCTGGTGTCTGGTGTGGATCAAAGCCGGGCTTCTTTTGCTACCTTTTTCGCTATTCAGAAAATGGTACCACAGGCTCAGTCGCCCGAGTCGGGTTCAGGAGACCGCGTGGGAAACTATGGAACAGACTGTTTGGGCGGTGGATACGGCGGCGAACTTGCTGCCATTTGAGCTTTTGTGCCTGCCGCGCGCCCTTGCTACCAAGTACCTGCTTCGTAATTCACCTGCATTGACCCTGGAAATAGGAGTTGAGATCAACCCTGCCAAACGGTTTGAGGCGCATGCATGGGTAGAGCAAAACGGCAACATTGTCATCGGACGTTGGCCCGACACTGTTTCCTATAAACGGCTCTGGGTTTGGGAATGATTTAATTTGTACTTTACACACATGCACCATTACACCGCCTTCGGGCTCCATATCCATTCAGAAATTTCCCTGCCCGAACTGGCCGAAGGTAACCCACATTCAATTGCAGATGTTTATATACGCCAAGGTGCCGTGGAGCTTCCTTCCATGCGCCCGACCACTATTTACAGACGGGGCATTAAGGCGTTTTTTGGCCAGGATGAACAGCACGCGCTGTTTCTGGATTGGGCTGGTGTAGTGTCTTTCAAGGCTTCCAACGGTCATGAACTGGTTGTTTCTCCTGTGACTTCGGATGCTAATGTGATCAGCCTGTTTACGGTGAGTGAAGCATTAGGTCTTATTTTGTTTCAAAGAGGATATTTTTTGCTTCACGCCAGCGCGGTGGAGGTAGGCGATGAGGCCTGGTGCTTCATGGGTATGCCCGGTGCCGGGAAATCGAGTACGGCAGCGGCGTTTATTAAAGCGGGTTGCAGGTTGCTGAGTGACGATCTCACTGCGATTACATTTGATGAAACCGGCAAACCGGTGATCGTTCCTGCGTATCCCCAGCTCAAAATCTGGGAAAAGACTGTCAGCGGTTTGCATTATGCCGAATCCGACCTCGAACCCGTCAGTGAGGGCGTTAAGAAATTTGCTTACCATCCCCGGGAGCAATTTCCGACCGGGCCGGTTCGCTTGAAAAAGCTATTTTTCCTGCATAAGGCCAGAAACAAGCCGGCTGTTCAACAGATGAATCTGGCTGAAATACCCGGCGAATTGCTGCGTAACTTTCCCCTTGCGACGGAGCTTATGAATGGCGATAACCTTAAAAAGCACTTCTTTCAAAGTATTCAATGTGCCAGAGCTGCCGAGTTGCTTCGTAAAAGAAGGCCCGAAGGTTTCGATAACCTGGAAAAGTGGGTGGAAGCGAGTATCCGTGAACAACTAATCGCGGAATAGGATGCAACGGCCCAAAGTTTCCCGCGAACTGGCACATCTGATCGAGGCGGCGGTGGTACCGTCGGGGCACCAGTCGTTCGAAATCGAAGACAAATCTTTTGATCCACAAAGGTTTTCGACCCTTGTCAACTGGCACCAGATCAGGCCGCTGACCTTTGAATATGTGCAGGCGAAGGCTTTGACGCTTCCCGATAATGTTCTCATAATGCTTCGGGAATTTACGCTCGGGCAGGCAGTGACCAACATGGCGTTCCTCGGGGTTTGCGTCCGGTTGTATAATCGACTGATTGAAAACGGGGTGCACGCTTTCCCTATGAAAGGAGCATTATGGGCCTGGATGCTTTATGACAAGCCTGTCTTGCGGGAATTCGGAGACATCGATTATTTTATTGGCAAGGAAGATGTTTCCAAAAGCCTGGATATTCTCCTTAACGAAGGCTTCGCCGCAGATAAGTACCGCCATTATTTGTTGAAAGAGAAGGCTGTTGTGGAAGACTACCTGGATACCGATTACCAGCTTCCGCTCACGCCCGTAGAAGAGCACGTATTGCAGTCGTTGGAAATACAATGGAACTGTACCTACCCACGCTATTGCTACAATTTCAGCTGGGAGGAGTTGACAGGAAACCTGGTTACGTTCAATATGATGGGAAAGCCTGTGCTGGTGCCGGGAATGGAAATCCAGCTGATCATGATGGTGATCCATCACGGCGGTGTAGAGCAATGGGACAAGCTGAAATACATGGCAGATTTGCTGAGATTGCTCGATAGATCTGCGAACTTGATGGATTGGGCATATATTAATAAGATCAGCAAAGCAAAGGGCTTTCATAAACTGTTGCTGGAATCGCTGGGCCTGGCTGGGTATCTCAGTGGCAGGGACTATGTCAAATATGCGAGCCCGGTGAAACATTACCCTTCGGAGCGCTTTTTAAAGGATATATTGACCCATTGGGAGAACGAGCGACCGTCGTTGAAGACTAAAACCTGGCGTATTTTTCTCTACAATATCAAATACCGCGACAAATGGTCGGATAAACTTTCCATTGTCGCGGCACATATCGGGTATCTGACCCATTGGAGACTGTTATGGCATAAGATCAACTGGTACAGAAACAGCCCGTCAGGTGAGGCTGACGGTTATCGTACCGTCAACGCTGTGTCCGGGCGCGAGGATATTTAGGCCTTCGCCGGTGTTAAATGCATCCACATTCGCTGTGAGCGCCTCGATAGCAACGCAGTCACGCGCGGGCGGCGTGTACACCACGAGGTAGTTGAACTTCCCTTCCCCGGTTTCCTGCTCGATACGCAGGGTCACATTCTGATTCTTCGAAATCAGTTCGGTAACAGCGTGTCCGCCGGCAGTGTCTACGATGAAACAGTTATCGAATTCTTTCCGGTGCAGCAATGCAGGCATCGCCATGTCGAACGGCTCGGTACCGACCGGGATCAGGTTTTCATTAAAAGTGACCAGGCGTTTCGAAGGGATATTGATCTTCCAGGCTTCCACATCCTCATTGCCAAGCATCCAGTAAGGGTGCCAGCCGAACATCGCCGGACAAGGTGATTGCCCATTGTTTTTAGCCTGATATTTCAGCTCGAAACGGCCATCGGCATGCAGGGTGTAGCGAACAGAAAAATGCACCTGGAATGGGTATCCTTCCGCATTATCGATGGTGTACGATAGCTGAATGGAAGCGTTGTCCTCGTGAATGACCTGCTCGTCGAGGTGGAAGTGGTTTTTACGCACCAATCCATGAATGGCATTCAGACCACCGTCTTCGTTTTTTCGCAGCTGGTATTCTTTGCCGAGAAACGTGTATTTCCCTTCCGGAATGCGGCTCGCGAATGGAAACAGCAGCTCGCTGGCGCTTTTGGTGTCTGCTACCAGCGCAGCAGGGGTAGGGGGCGTTTTAAGGACGGAAAAAAGAGTAAGGTCTTTCCGTAACGAAAGCTGACGAACAATGCCGCCCAGTTCCGGAATGACTACGCAACGGTTTTCAGTAGCGGTTTCATGTATGACATATTCGGTAAGGTCGCCGAACTGCTGTTTGAAGATTTCAAAAGCCATATGCTTTGAAGGTTTAGGGTCAAACGGTTTATTACTATATGTTGTAAAAATAATAGCCGGACAGGTTGAATTGTCCGGCTATCGATTTTTTATTCACTTAAAAGTGCCTATTCGTTATCAGCGCTTTTCTCTGCTTCCGCCATTTCTTCTTCTTTGCGGTCCTTTTCAAGCGTCTGTTTCACTACTTCTTCATGGATCGCAGCTTCTTCGTTCGAACGACGGTTGATATAAGCCTGGTAGCTTGTTTCCTTTTCGTAAGGACGTTTTCCGATCAGCTTTTCGAGGTCGGCCTGGAAGAGAATTTCTTTTTCAAGAAGCTCTTTCGCCAGCACTTCCAATGCGTCACGTTTTTCGACCAATAGGTTTTTTACGAACTGATACGCCTGATCCACCAGTTTTCTTACTTCTTCGTCAATCGCCTGCGATGTCGATTCCGAGTAAGGTTTGGTGAATGCGTAGTCGGTTTGTTTCGAATCGTAGAACGAAATGTTACCGATGCGCTCGTTCATACCGTACATGGTTACCATGCTGTACGCCACTTTCGTTACGCGTTCGAGGTCGCTCAATGCGCCGGTAGAGATTTTTCCGAACACCACGTCTTCCGCAGCACGGCCGCCCAATGTCATACACATTTCATCGAACAGCTGCTCGGTACGGTACAGATACTGCTCACGCGGGAGATATTGTGCGTAACCCAATGCCGCCACGCCACGTGGTACGATCGACACTTTCACCAAAGGATCGGCGTGTTCGAGGAACCAGCCGGCTACTGCGTGACCTGCTTCGTGGTATGCCACGATTTGTTTCTCTTCCGGTGAAATCAGCTTGTTTTTCTTCTCCAAACCACCGATTACACGGTCCATGGCATCCTGAAAGTCCTGCATGGTTACTTCCTCACGGTTGCGGCGGGCGGCGATCAATGCGGCTTCGTTACAAACGTTCGCGATTTCAGCACCGGCAAAGCCAGGCGTTTGAGACGAAAGTTTCTGGATATTAACGTCGGTAGCCAGTTTCAATGGCTTCAAATGCACTTTGAAAATCGCCTCACGACCGATTACGTCCGGTTTGTCTACGGAAATCTGGCGGTCGAAACGTCCCGGACGAAGCAATGCAGGGTCGAGGACGTCGGGGCGGTTGGTTGCTGCTACGATGATGATACCGGAGTCGGTGGCGAAACCGTCCATTTCAACGAGCAGGGAGTTCAATGTATTTTCGCGTTCGTCGTTGGAACCGGGCATTGCGCCACGGCCACGTGAACGACCTACGGCGTCGATCTCATCGATAAAGATGATACAAGGTGCTTTTTCTTTAGCTTGCTTGAAGAGGTCGCGCACACGTGCTGCACCTACACCCACGAACATTTCTACGAAATCGGAACCTGAAAGTGAGAAGAAAGGCACGCCTGCCTCACCTGCTACCGCTTTCGCGAGCAAGGTTTTACCAGTTCCCGGAGGGCCCACGAGCAATGCACCTTTGGGGATTTTAGCACCCAGTTTCTTGAATTTGTCAGGGCTTTGGAGATATTCTACAATTTCCTTGATCTCTTCTTTCGCTTCATCTAGGCCGGCTACATCGTTAAATGTGATTTTAACCTTGTTTTCCGCATCGAAAAGCGTCGCACGGGAGCGGCCGATATTGAAAATCTGGCCACCTGGACCTACACCACCCGACATTCTGCCGAGGATGAAGTACATCACCAGGATCATGACAATGAAAAAACCCCAGGTTCCGAGGAAACTGGTCCAATCGTTGCGGGTGTCTACCACAAATGGCACCTTATCGTCATCAGGCACACCTTCCTGCATTTTGTCGAAATCCTTCTTGAAGGTCTCCGCAGATGTTACCTGAAACTGGTAATGGGAAGCACTTTCCCCGCCGAAATAGTTATTTTCCTTTGCAACAACCCTGTATTTGTCGAGTTTGAGCGCCTCGGGTTTGAGCGTCACTTCCACCGATTTGTCATTCACAATGGTGACACGCTCCACCTCCTTGTCAGCCATCATTTTTTCGAAACGCTTCTGAGTGGTTTCGCGGATTGTTGATGTGCGGTTAAGGTATGTGATTCCGAGTATAGTAGCGATCAGAGCGGCTATTATCCAACCTTGATATCCCTTCTGAGGACTTTTAGGGTTGAGTGGCCCCCTTTTGTTATCGTTTTCAGACATTCGTTCGTTTTAATTAAGAGGAAATATATTAAACAACAATCCCGGCAGGCCTTATGTTCGCCCGGCGGGCCTTTATACCATGGAGTCTTCCAGGTATGTCACCTCTGCATCTCCCCAAAGTTCTTCCAGATCGTAATGTTTGCGGCGTTCTTTGTTGAAAATATGTGCGACTACGTCC
>DATMSL010000487.1:0-2553 GCA_035565435.1 Dyadobacter sp.
GGTTTGAGTGGTCATTCACCCAGCGATCCGCTGCTCTACGGTCATACAGTTCTTCCATTGGCTCTTTCATAGCGAAGCAACGCTTTTCTTCAATTTTTGCAGCATCTCCGGAAGCTTGCTTTTGGCGTATTGCTCGGCCGAAGACAAAACATCGATTCCTCTCGATTCAAGCACTGCACCGTAATGCATGCCCGCAACAACCACTAGTACGAACCCGCGGGGATATTCTCCGGCTATCTGCCTGGCGTGTTTACGGCCCGCCGCTGTCCCTTCGGATCCTTCTTTCACCTGTTCGAAGGATTCGTCGATAACCTTTCCATTTTTCAGGATTAGATAGCCGATAGAGGATCTCAAATTTCCGGTTTGGTCCAAATAGGAATTGGTCTGGCGGGCAACCGCGATTGTCGCTTCTGCCAGGTACCGCAACCGGATAATGATCTGCTCCTCGATCCTGGCGGCACCCTGGTTAAGATGCCGCCGGATATCTGCTGGCTTAAAATTCGCCTTGGCCATCGGTCTCCACTGGTTTGTAATCCCGCAACACGCTAAGCATGTGCTCCAAGTCGTCAATGGTCAGCGTTACCCAAGGATCTTCGGGCTGAACATACAATCGGAGCGCGAATTCCTGATGACTGGATACACCGACGGCGTCAGTGATCTTGACAGAGCAGGGTACTACCTGGGCGTCCACGAGGGCAGGGTTGTTTTCTACGATAGCGTCAAGATCGTCTTTGAGGTGTATGGCAGCTACCGCTGCGATCTCCTCAGCGTATTCCTCTCCAAACCAAGCCATCTTTTCGTCTTCGGTCTCCTCGTCGTTCAGGCTCAGCTCTTCGCATTCGGCTTCCAGCTGCTTTATTTCCTGATCTAGTCGGCCTATCATAGCGGTTGCCTCGAAGGCCTCAATGCTTCCCTCCTTCCATTTCGGAATTGAAGCGACCAGTATTTTCCGAAGGACCTGCTTACCACGGAGCTCGGTATCCGGTCCGCAACTTTTCAAAATGTCGACGATGCTCTCGACCTCTTCTGCTTCGAAGGTTTCGTCGCAAATTGCGTGGCGATACAAAGCGAGCATTTTCTGAGCCTTGTCGGTGAGGTGATCACAATCACCCGGTTCCGACACATAAAAGCGTGTTTCCATAGTTTAAATTGATTTATTGTTTAGAATTGATTTGAGCTCAACGAGTTGACGAATGTGTAGTGATCGCGGATTCTCCGGTCGCCCGCGGTACTTTTCACCGGTCCAGGATTCGATCGACTGCAAACGACCTATTGCGAAGTCTCTAGGAAGGAAGACTTTGTCGTATGGCGCGTCGTCGATCAGCGTTTTCAGTCGAATGCCTCCCGTTTCTTTTGTCTTCGGGAGCGTTTTGGCCCATTGCTGGAAGGTATGGAGGTCAAATTCTGCACTTTCTGGATTACCCGAAATCTGGGTATTTGCTTCAAAAGGTTGATCCTCTCTTTTTAATGTTGTTGCATTCGTTGCGTTTTCTTCTGTAAGTGATTGATTATCAGATGTGCTATTTTTCTTCGCACTTGTCGTAACTAACTGATTTTCAGAAATACCAGTTTTTCTGGTAATTGCCTCGGCTTGCGACATCGCCGGTCTTTGGCCATATTCTACGGGTGTAAAGCCGCCTACCTGAATTCCGGCAGCGTTGCAGGCATAGAAAAACGAGGCGATAGTCACACCATTTCCACGCCCTTTGACGCATTTGTCATACTGTTTTTCACACTCATCCGCATTATATTCTGGATGAACCGAGCTGATGTCGTGGAAATAATCCCGGCCGTTTTCTCCAAACTCGGAGGCGATAGCAAATCCTTGTGTGACCCATTCATTGTATGAGCTTGTCAGGTCCACACGACGACTGAGTAACTCTTTGATCCGTCGCTCGACTGCTGCCTGTGTGTTGTTGCCATTCAGGTGTCGGTACTGGAATGAAGTATTCCGAGGTTTCGGCTTCGGCGGTTCCAGTAGTGCCGTGAATTTCTTGGCCTGGTGATTGACGTAAGGATCCGGGTCGAACGTGCGGCCCCGTAGGCGGCTCACGTCTTTGCACGCCGGGTCGATCTTTACTCCAATCTTCTCGAACACGGCTTGTAGGGCAAGGAAGTGCTGAATGTGCTTGTCCGGGTGTGCAATAGGAATGATCACGAAATAGCCTCTACCTGAGGCGGAAAGGCCCGCATACGCCACAAATGGTGCCTTGCCTACGATGGCTTTGAATTCGCCATAGTTTTCGATGTCTGGGTTTTCCTTCGGATCAACGTCAATACAAATCAGTCCGGAGTGCTCGATCAGTGTATTTAGGCTTCGAGGATTTTCGAAGCGTCCTGATACTGTTACACCACTGAGTTTAGCTTTCAAAGCATCTCTTTCCTTTTTATCCTCAATAGTTCTCAGTGCTTCTACTAAGTCATCCTGACTACGATCTTTCAGCCAATGCCATAAGATTGTGTCCGCGGGCTCTGGCTGGAAATAATTTTCAAATTTGGACACACGAACGTTAAGAACACTTTCCATAGTGGTGCAGGGTAATTGTTTGTAGG
>DATMSL010000488.1:0-2634 GCA_035565435.1 Dyadobacter sp.
ATTAAATATGTCTCTCCTGTTAAATTTTATAACTAATCCATGAAACGAATCGTTATAATCTTAATAACCAATTCGGTATATCAAACGCATTTTATATAAACCTTTCTAGAAAATCATGAATATTTTTCATTTATAACAAGACAGCACAGGATACTATTCACTTCGCTGCATTTTAGTATTGTATGATTGCGGAATATCCCCGCCGGTATTCCTGAACCACTAACCCCTTGAACTTGTGTTACTCCAAGCAACCGAAACTTTCTGGCTTTGGCAATTTTTAGGACGATTGCACCCTTTACTGGTCCACTTTCCCATTGGGCTTCTCTGCATTGCATTGCTTTTTGAACTCATCGACTGGAAGCACCGATCGACCGTCCTGCGCGACGGT
This sequence comes from Dyadobacter sp., assembly GCA_035565435.1. Taxonomy (GTDB): domain Bacteria; phylum Bacteroidota; class Bacteroidia; order Cytophagales; family Spirosomataceae; genus Dyadobacter. Next base: position 389 of record DATMSL010000488.1, read on the forward strand.
ACGCGCATTATCACGTGGGTGAGCGCGGGAAGCGCGGTACTGGCCGTTGTATTCGGCCTGCTGCTCGCCAACTCCGAAGATTCCAGCGGCACCAATCTCGAAATCCACCGCTGGGCCGGAATTGCCACGATGGCACTTTCCCTCGTTACGGCATTTACGCTACGTTCCGGCAACAGGAGCCTCTTCCGCGGACTGCTGCTGACTACGGTATTGGGGGTCTCTTTTGCAGGCCATTACGGCGCCATGCTTACCCACGGCGAAGACTATCTGACGAGCGTATTGCCCGGGGCCAATGACACCGTGGAGCCGGAGGGAGAGACCGAAGCTGATTTCGTACTGACCAACAATGGCGCATTAGCCCCTGAACAAATACAAAACCTCAATGTGGAAGTCAGGACGATCCTGGCGCACAATTGTTACAGTTGCCACAGCGAAACCAAAATGAAAGGAGAGCTGCGGCTCGACAGCAAGGACGCTATTATGAAAGGCGGCGAGCACGGTGTGGTGGTAGTACCGAACCATCCGGACAAAAGTGAGTTGATCCGCCGCATTTCGCTTCCCAAAGGTCACAAAGAGGCCATGCCTACCAAGGGCAAGCGCCTGACCGAAAAAGAGGTGAAACTACTGCAATTCTGGATCGAAAAAGGTGCTCCATGGCCCGATGGCAAAGAGAAAAGCATCTATCGTGTGGCAGAACTGGCCCCGCGCACGCCGCAGGTACCTGCCGCCACTGCCGACCTCAATAAGCCTGTCGACCTGTTTGTGAATGCGTATTTTCAAAAGAACAAAGGAAGCTGGAAACCGGTCGTAGACGACCGCACTTACATTCGCCGTGTTTACCTCGACATTATCGGGCTGCTTCCGCCTCCGGAAAAGGTAGACGCATTTGTAGCGGACAGCCGTCCCGACAAACGCGAGTTGCTTGCCAGAGAGCTGTTATCCCAAAATGACGCTTATGCGCAGCATTGGATGACATTCTGGAACGACGCGCTTCGGAACGACTACGACGGGACCGGCTACATTACCGGCGGACGCTTCGGTATTTCCAAATGGCTTTACGCAAGTTTGGTGGATAATAAGCCGTACAACTGGTTCGTGAAAGAGCTCATCAGTCCCAATAAAGAATCCGAAGGCTTTATTAAAGGTATCAAATGGCGCGGAACGATCAATTCCAGCCAACGCACCGAAATGCAGGCGGCCCAGAATGTAGCCCAGGTATTTTTGGGTTTAAACCTGAAATGTGCTTCCTGCCACGACAGTTTTATCAGTGACTGGAAACTGGCAGACGCCTATGCATTTGCCAACATCTTCGCAGACACCCTGCTTGAAATCAACCGATGCGACAAGCCCACCGGCAAAATAGCGGGAACCCGCATTCTGTATCCGGAACTGGGAGAAATCGAAGTGAACGCCAATACCGAAAAACGCCTCCGCCAGCTGGCCGATTTCCTCGTGCAGCCGAAAGACGGAAGACTGTACCGCACGCTTGTTAACCGCGTGTGGGCACAGCTGATGGGTCGCGGCATTGTGGAGCCGGTGGACGCGATGGACAATTTACCTTGGAGCCAGGACCTGCTCGACTGGCTGGCATCCGACTTTGTGACCAACGGCTATGATATCAAAAAACTCATTTATACGATCGTTACTTCGAAGACCTACCAGTTGCCGTCGACGTCGGTGAAAGAAGCGGGCGATATTATGGCGAACGATTTCAAGTTTACCGGCATGGTGCGCAGAAGACTTACCGCCGAACAATTCGCCGACGCGATCAGCACGAGCTTTACGCCGATGTATGCCGACACGGCACTTGCATTAAAAAAGCTTCCGGAAGATATCCAGTCGCGGCTACCATTCCCGCGTGCTGCGTTCGTGAAGAATGATCCTTTCCTTACCTCGCTCGGTCGCCCGAACCGCGAGACGGTGAGTACCGGTCGTACTTCCCAGGCCAACCTGCTCCAAGCGCTGGAACTCACGAATGGCTCTAAGTTCACCGAGACGCTCAAAGCCGGATCCAAGGTCTGGAAGACGCAATACCCGACATCCGATTCGCTTGTGACGGCACTGTATCGGAAGGCATTGGGCCGTTCGCCGGTGCCGAAAGAGCTCGCGGCAGCGAAGAAAATCCTCGGCCCGACGCCAAGCGAAGAAGGCATTCAGGATCTCGTTTGGGCGATCGCACTGGTACCCGAGTTTCAGTTGATATATTAAATGTAGAATACAAACGAAACATATTTAAAATATCAAAT
>DATMSL010000489.1:0-8570 GCA_035565435.1 Dyadobacter sp.
AGTTCTCTACCTCAATTTATCCGTTCAAGAGCGGAACATTCGCTATCAAATCTATCAGCAACTCTTGCGGATACGGCCCGGTACCAGCCGCTGTGAGCTACAAGGTTCTGCCTAAGCTTACCTTGCAAACCATCGGATTCACATTTTGCAAGGATCAGAATCTCGCAGCTACCTATAATTTGGTGGGTGATTTCGATCTCTCCGACGATTACATCCGCTTTTCTTTAATCAATAGCAGCACAAACAAGACGATTCTCCTGGATTCCACCCGAACCCCACAGGGAATGCCTCTTTTTCGATTACCGGAAGGGGTTGAACCCGGCTCTTACCTGCTCCGAGGCACCATCCGGAAATACAAAATACAGACGGATGTATTTGTCATGATCGATCAGCAACCCCGCCTGACACTGCTCGGCAATACAACCATTAACCCAGGCGGGCAAACCAGTCTGGCTATCAGATCGCTGAATGGCTTGCAGGGCCAGACTATCCGCTACACGCTTTCAAATGGCGTTTCGGGTGATTACTTCCCGTCTGGCAACCTGGGCGGTGCGGTAACGGTGGCTCCACAGGTGACCACACATTATCAAATCGTGTCGGCGACCAACCAGTGCGGCAGCGGAACGATCGTCGGCGAAGGGGTTACTGTAACCGTCAACCCTACTTCCGCGAAATCGGTGGAGGTCACAAAATGGAATTCGGTACGCCATTATAGTTTCCTCTGCACCACGGATACCATTCAGGTATATTTTACAAGCACCGGCACGTTTTCGTCCTCCAATAAATTCCTGGTACAACTTTCCGACTCCACAGGACTGAATTTCAAAACTTTACCCACAACCGGATCGGCATCGCCGCTCACCGCCGTCATACCAGCCGGTCCGGCCCGTTCGGATGGGTACCGGATCCGCGTCATCGCCACCGATCCCGATGCGGCGGTTGCCGATTTACGCGATCCACTCGCCCTACGCTATAAACCGACTGCGCGATTTGCCACCGACAAGGTATATCAGCAAGGAAATGCTGTTCCTCGAGTGGCAGTCATACTCACTGGTGACAGCCCCTGGCAAATCAGTTATGCCAATTCGAAGTCCGCTTTTACCACCAATCTATTTGCTCCGGTCGACTCCATAGCACTGCAAAATCCAGCTCCTGGTGAAGTTTATGCGCTGCGGAGCGTGATCAATAGCTGCGGACCGGGACAGATAATAGCCCCTGCCTCCGTCAGCATTGAAACCGTTACCGGCGTCGAACCCGCGTTGCCTTCTATTATCGCATTCCCCAACCCGACGAGAGAGTTCGTTACGTTAAATTTTGGCAAACCCGGAAAATCCAACGTGCATTTGTCTGACATCTCCGGCAGGCTGCTCGCTTCGTTTAAGACCACCGGCGAGACGCTGTCTCTGGATCTTCGTAAATATCCACCGGGCATTTTGCTACTGAATGTGGAATCGGGACTGCAAAAAAGTACATTTAGGATTATCCGGCAATAGTTATTTCAAAACATCCGCCACTGTCCGCATCCGGCATAACCAATGTCCGAATGCGGACATTTTCTTTACCTAAATTTTAAATAAAATACTAATAACCAGCATTATAAATATCAGGCACGCCATTTGTTATACATTTACAGAAATAATAAAACCCTTATGAAAGGAACCTATCTGGGAGAATTTGAAGAAGTAGTGCTGCTGGCAGTCGCGATACTGGCCGGGGATGCGTACGGGGCGTCGATTACCAACGAAATCGAGCAGCAAATGGGTCGATCAGTCAACCTCGGTGCCGTGCATGCAGCACTGCACCGGCTGGAAGAGAAAGGCCTGCTGTCCTCACGCCTGGGTGGGGCTACGGCCGAGCGCGGCGGACGGAGCAAGCGGTTCTTCACCGTCACGATGGCCGGTACCAAAGCATTGGACAATATTCGTGAGATCCGCAACCGCATGTGGAGCGCCATTCCCAAACCTGCCTGAACCATGAAAGCCCCCATTCAACCACCCAAATGGGCCACATGCCTGCTGCATGGGTTCTGTGCTCCGCACCTGGTAAACGACCTGGAAGGTGACTTGCTGGAACTGTTCTCCCGGCGCGTACGCACCTATGGGCCACGCGAGGCACGCAGGCGTTACGTACGCGATGTGTTCAGCCTGATACGTCCTTTTGCATTGAAGAAAGAACCCGAAAAATATCCCAAACCTGCATTCACTCAGCCAGCCATGATCCGTAACTATTTCAAAATCGCATTCCGCAACCTGGCCAAGCACAAAATGTTCTCCATTATTAATGTGCTGGGACTGTCAGCGGGGATGACCGCCTGTTTTCTCATCGCATTATACGTGCATTTCGAGCTGGCCTACGATGCTTTTAACCAGAAAGCCGGCCGCATTTACCGCGTTGCCGCAGATATTAAAACCAACTCTGAAACGCTCCGCTACGCGATCAGCCCGTGGGCGATGGCATCCAACATGCAGAATGAATTTCCCGAAGTGGAAGCTTTTGCGCGGGTACAAAAAGAGGAGACGCTGTTCCGGAAGGGCGATCTTAAATTCATTGAAGAAAACACCGTACTCGCCGATTCGGCGCTATTCAGTATTTTTGACTTAAAATTATTGAAAGGCAATCCCAAAACGGCCCTGATAGCGCCTCTAAGCCTGGTTTTGACCGAAACCGCGGCCCGGAAATACTTTGGCGCTGCCGATCCCGTCGGTCAGACGCTGCTGCTGGGCGACAATAGCGAGCCGGCCCAGATTACCGGTGTCATGCAGGATCCGCCGGCCAATTCGCAGATCAAAGGAGACATTTTCGTCTCTATGAGCACCTACACGGCGCATCAGGACAAAAACATCGAACGCGAATGGGGCAGCTTCGGCGCTATCGCTTTCGTGCTTGTAAAACCCGGTACCGACCCGGCTGCGATGGAAAGGAAGTTCCCTGCATTTGTTCAAAACCATGCAGGGAAGATGATGGCCGAGCAACAAATGCAAATAAGCCTGAGCCTCGAACCGTTAAGGGATATTTACCTGCATTCAACTCGCCCGGCGGAGGAATCCGGCAGTGCCGATAACCTTTACATTTTCAGTGCCGTCGCGCTGTTCATTATGGTGATCGCCTGCATCAACTTCGTGAACCTGACTACCGCGCGTTCGGTGGAGCGGGCGCGGGAAGTGGGTATGCGCAAGGCGGTGGGTGCCGCCAGAAGTGCGCTGGCCCGACAGTTCATCACCGAATCGGTACTGGTGTGTATGATCGCTTTTGTATTGTCTATGGCTATTGCGGCTGCCTTGTTGCCGTCTTTCAACGTACTCGCCGGCAAACAGGTCAGTAAGGGGATCGTGCATGAAATACCTTTTGTCGCAATCGGATTAGTCCTCGCTGTGCTGATTGGAACACTGGCAGGCATTTACCCTGCTTTTGTCCTCTCTTCCTTTGAACCGGTGAAAGTACTGAAAGGCCGTTTCACAACGAGTTCAAAAGGAGTTATGCTTCGAAAAGGACTGGTAACGGTGCAGTTTGCCATTTCCATCGTTATGATCATCGCTACGATTGTCGTGTACACACAGCTTGACTTCATGCGCAGCCACGACCTGGGCTTTACCAAAGACCAGACGTTGGTTATCCAGGCCGGTACCGGCCGTAACCGCGATGCCTTTAAGGAGTCCATTCTGGATTTCGCGGGGGTGCGATCGGCGGCGGCTTCGGCGGCCGTGCCCGGCAGCTGGACCCCGCAGGCTTACTCAAAAGTGGAAAACAGCACTGGTGAAATGCAGGCCGGCAATCTCGATGTTTATCGCGTGGATTTCGACTTTATCCGGCAATATGGATTACAGGTAGTAGCCGGGCGCGCATTCTCCAAAGCATATGCGACTGACAGTACACAATCGCTGATGATCAATCAGGCAACGGCCAAAGTACTTGGCTACCGTTCCGCCGGAGAGGCCGTTGGTAAAAAGTTCGAGCAATGGGGCCGGAAAGGGGTGATTATCGGAGTTGTCCGGGATTTTCATTTCAAATCATTACAGGAAAATATCAAACCGCTGACCTTCCGCATTACCGACTTTTGGAATGGCAATCTACTCTCTGTCAAAATAGACGGCGGCAATGTGAAACAAACCGTTTCAGCGATTGAAAGTCAGTGGAAAAAGGCGAACCCCGACAAGCCGTTCAGCTACTATTTCCTCGACGAGTTCTACGACCGCCAGTACCGCGCCGACGAGCGTTTCGAAGCACTCTTCCTGAATTTTGCCGCATTGGCGATCTTCATATCCTGCCTGGGGTTGTTGGGACTTGCCTCCTACTCCACCGTTCAGCGAACAAAAGAAATTGGTGTCAGGAAAGTCATGGGGGCTTCCGCCGCCAGCATAGTGGGATTATTGTCCAGGGACTTCCTTCAACTGGTAGGCATTGCATTCGTAATCGCCGCGCCGCTGGCGTGGTTTGCGATGCACCGCTGGCTGGAAGGTTTTGCCTACAAAACCGATATCCGTGCGTGGATCTTTGTCGCGGCGGCATTGCTTTCCACGTTTGTCGCCCTAGCTACCATTAGTTTCCAGAGCATTCGCGCCGCGTTGATGAACCCGGTAAAAAGTTTACGCAGTGAATAACTTACAAAACACACAACCACCCCGCTGGCCGGGCCGGTTATTGCGCATGTTCTGTGCACCGCATTTGGTGGAGGAGCTGGAAGGCGATCTTCATGAGCTTTTCACGCAACGTATACACATGTACGGCACAAAATATGCGCGTGCCCGCTATGTGCGCGACGTTTTTAGTCTCGCCCGGCCTTTTGCGCTCCAAAAAGAAGTATCGAAATTCTCACAGCCATCTGTATTCCAAACCGTCATGATCCGGAATTATTTTAAAATAGCCCTGCGTAACATGTGGAAAAACAAGGGTTTTTCCGCCATGAACATTACCGGACTGGTCGCCGGCATCACGGCCTGTCTGATGATCCTGCAATATGTAAGCTTCGAGCTTAGTTTTGACAGGTTCAACCAGGACTTCGAACGCATCTACCGTATTACCAATGATCGTTTCCAACAGGGGAAACTGATCCAGCACGGCACGATCACCTACCCTGCCGTGGCGGCTGCAATGGCCAGCGATTTCAACGAAATCGATACCTACACAACAGTGGCCAATCCGGGCACATTCAATCTGCAAAAAGATCGCCGTATATTCGTAGAAAAAGGGGCTTATGCCGATGAGCGCTTTCTGTCATTTTTCACATTTCCGCTCGTGGCTGGCGACTTCAAAACCGCATTGAAAGCGCCGTATTCCATCGTTATTTCGGAAACCAATGCCAAACGAATTTTCAATGTAAGTCCAGCCGATTATGCAACGCTGATCGGAAAATCCATGGTGGTCGACCTTGATACCCGGCCCTACCAGATTACCGGCATCATGAGGGACTTCCCGGCGAGTTCCCATTTACAATATGGTGTGCTGATGTCCTTCGAAACGCTTCCCGGGACCTGGGGCGAGTGGATCAGAAACAGCTGGGAGAGCTCCGACGTCTGGCACTATGTCAAACTCCGGCCCGGTGCGGATGTCGCTGCGCTGGAAAAAAAACTGCCCGCATTCAGCGACCGGCATTTTCAGGGCAACAAGATTTCAGGCAGCGTGGAGCAGTTTTTTCTGCAACCGCTCGGTAAAGCACACTTATTTTCACATTATGAATATGAAATCGGGCAAGTCAACAATGGAAAGGCTGTTTGGACAATGCTCATTATCGCTGTATTTATCCTGCTTATTGCCTGGGTCAACTACATCAATCTCGCGACCGCCCGATCGCTCGAACGCGCACGTGAGGTGGGCGTGCGCAAAGTTGCCGGTGCAACAAAAGGGCAACTGATCAGCCAGTTCATGTCTGAATCTGTCGTGCTGAATATTTTCGGACTTGCTCTTGGCATTCTATTGACCATGCTACTACAGCCGATGCTGAACAAACTGATCGAAAAACCGCTGTCGTTCGCACTGCTGACAGGCGCCGGATACGGCGGTCCTGTTTTTGCGCTTGCCGTTGCGGGTATTTTCCTGTCCGGCATTCTGCTTTCGGGCTTTTATCCGGCATTTGCATTGTCGTCGTTCAAGGCTGTGCAGGTTTTGAAAGGCTCTTTCAAACGTTCCGTCACAGGGATCTGGGTAAGGCAATCGCTCGTGGTGTTCCAATACACGGCTTCGATGGTGCTCATTGTAGGTACATTTATCGTCTTCAAACAAATCCAGTTTATGCGCCAAGAAAAACTTGGTTTTGACATGGACCAGGTACTTGTAGTAAGCGGCCCTGAGCTTACACGCTGGGATTCCACGTCCATAGACCGGATCAACAGCTTCAAAACCGAGCTCGAACGCATACCGTCGGTACAGATAGCAAGTGCCTCCGGAAGTGTATTCGGTAACCAGCTGAGCCGCAGCTTTAATTTCCGCCGTGTCGGCTCCACTGATCCAAAAGGCGTCACATTCAACCGGATGGCCGTCGACGCCGACTTTTTTGAGACCTACAAAATTCCGCTGCTTGCCGGCCGTAACTTCCTGGCTACCGATTCCAATCCGATCGGCAACAAAGTCAAAAACGCCATTCTGAACGAATCAGCGGCGAAATTGCTGGGCTTCAAGAATGCCGCCGACGCTGCCGGGCAGAAATTTGTATTCAATAACAAGGAATGGGACATTGTGGGTGTAGTCAGCGATTTTCACCAACAATCGCTCAAACACAGTATCGAACCTATCGTGTTCGCACCTTTTTATACATTATCCGGATTTATTTCTGTGAAAATCAATGCTTCTAACCCGGCACAGAGCATCGCCATGGTGCGCAAAAAGTACGACGAGTTTTTCCCCGGTAACAATTTCAATTACTTCTTCATGGACCAGCGTTTTGATGAGCAGTACAAAGACGACCGCATTTTCGGCCAAATTTCCAGCTTCTTCTCGCTGCTGGCCGTACTGATCGCCTCGCTCGGCATTTTCGGACTTTCGTCGTACACCATTGCGCAGCGTACGAAGGAAATCGGCGTTCGAAAAGTCTTGGGCGCCACCGTTTCGGGCATTGTAGCGCTGCTTTCCAAAGATTTCCTCAAACTCGTGCTCCTTGCGGTCGTCATCGGCGCGCCCATTGCCTGGTACGGCGTAGCGTTTTGGCTCAGTGATTTCGCTTACCGAATTGAAATCGAATGGTGGATGTTCGTGATGGCCGCTATATTGTCCATTGCCATCGCATTCGCATCGGTGAGCTTTCAGAGTATCCGAGCGGCGCTGATGAACCCGGTGAAGTCGCTTAGGAGCGAATAGGCTGATCTTTTCGGTGGTCAAATGTAGTCAAGTGTGGTCAGGAGTGGTCAAGAGTCGTCAGGAGGGTCAGGTGTAGTCAGAAATGGGTGTAGTCAGAAATGGTTATTATTATTTTATATTAGGTAAAAACTGCGACGTATTCAATCAATGATCCATTCCTGACAACACTTGACTATCCCTGACAACACTTGACTACCTCTGACAATACTTGACAACACCTGACCGTTCCTGACTAAACCTGACCATTCCTGACTACACCTGACCATTCCCAACAACACTGACCACCCATGACCACACCCGACCCAAACCGTCGCCGTTTCCTCGCCCAGGCCGCATTATCCGCCGGAGCATTCACATTCCTGACTCCTGAAATGCTTTTCGGTGCAGCGCCCAAAGCCTATACCGTCCAGCAAATCATCGATCTGATTCTCAGAGAAGGCAATCTGAAACCGATCCCGGACACGGTCGACACCATTAAATCCGGCAGCGCCGACCAGACCGTAACAGGTATTGTCACTACGATGTTCGCTACCGCGACGGTCATCGAACAGGCCGCAAAATTGAAAGCCAACTTCATCATCGCCCACGAACCCACCTTCTATAACCACCGCGACGATCCGGAATGGGTAAAAGGCAACGAAGTTGTCAAAAAGAAGCAAGCTCTGCTCGAAAAGCACAAGATCGCCGTGTGGCGTTTCCACGACTACTGCCATTCCCTCAAACCGGACGCGATACGCTACGGCGTCGTCAAAAAAGCTGGCTGGACGCAGTACTACAAAAATGAAACTTCCGCATTGACCATTCCTGCCACCACGCTGGGAGAACTCGTAAAGCACCTCAAAACGAAGCTAGGCATTCAGAAGCTCCGTGTGATCGGGGACCTGAGTCAATCCTGCTCCAAACTCGCCATTATGCCCGGCGCAGCAGGCGGCCAGCGGCAAGTGTCCGCGGCCGTTGCCGAAAAGCCCGACGTGCTCATTGTCGGCGAAACGCCGGAATGGGAAGGTGTCGAATACGCCCGCGACGGGCGGCTGCTAGGCTCGAAAATGGCGTTAATCGTGCTCGGCCACGCCGTGAGCGAGGAGCCCGGAATGGAATATTTCGTGGAATGGTTGCAACCGAAGATTTCAGGGATTAAAGTGACACACGTGCCGTCCGGGGATCCGTTTTTGTGGGTTTGATGCGGGTGTAGTTGACTAAATGCAAATTTCTAGCGTGAGGCTGTGAGAAGGAATCTGACATACGATTCCCTCTCACAATTAGCATTCTAAAATTTGAAAATC
>DATMSL010000490.1:0-4449 GCA_035565435.1 Dyadobacter sp.
GGTGCTGGAAGATCCGGCATTTCAGCCCGATGTGATCATCGCCGAGAAGAACGAAGGATCCGGATTGGAATATCATGGAAAAAACTATCGGCTCACGCTGGAAAGCGATGGCAAGTGGCTTTATATTCTGTCCAAATGACCCTGTTTAACTGCTATGAATTTTTTTAGGAACAAAAAGAACCTCTTGTTACTCGCGCTGGCCTTTATCATCGGCTACATTGTTTACGACTCCGCTTCGCAGCCCACTGTGGCCGATCTGCAAGGCGGCTTTCGGGAAGTGGCCATGTACCGCAACGCGAACAACACCGGGCCGATCGTTCGCGTATATGCCGTGAGTGTGGAAGATACACTTTCGAGGGATATGCGCCAATACGGCGACCTGATGCCGTATACCAAATATGGCACGACGACGGTTTACTTTTTCAACGCTGCAAAGCCGTTCCCAAACAACCTGGCAGCCATTGAACCGCATTTCGATCCAAAATTTGCTTCCAGCTGCATTGCCGTGTACCGTAAAGACGCCAATGGGCAGGTTTCCTTGGGCTCCTTACCTTGAATAATTTTTGAACAAATATCAGACAAATGACTGCACTCGAAATCGTACAACAATATTATGAAGCCTTCAATGCGAAAAACTGGAAAGGCATGCTCGCATTGCTCCACCCCGAAGTAAGACACGAAGCCAACCAGGGCGACGTGCGCATCGGACTGGAAAAATTCACCGCATTTCTCCAAAAAATGGACGAGGCCTACGAAGAAACGCTGACCAACATGGTGTTTTTCAGCGAGCCGCAGAACAAACGCGTGGCCGTGGAGTTCATCGTGAACGGTATTTACAAGCAAGCAGAAGAAGGCCTTCCCGAAGCGCACGGACAATCGTACGTTTTACCAGCCGGCGCATTTCTGGAAGTGACCGATGGCAAGATCAGCCGTGTAACCACCTATTACAACCTGCCGCTCTGGATCGAACTTGTCTCCAAATCATGACCAACGAATTGAATTTCGTTCGGAAAACCGGGGCGGGCATTGCGGAAGTCTTCAATGACCTGGCCAGGCTCCGCATTGCTGTCTTCAGGGACTATCCCTATTTGTACGAAGGCAGTGTAGAATATGAGTTGGGTTATTTGCAAACCTACCTGCAGTCGGAGCGTTCTTTCCTCTTTGCTGTTTATGACGGCGATGAAATGGTGGGTGCTACGACCTGCATTCCGCTGCAAGACGAGACAGCCGACGTCCGCAAACCTTTCGAAGACGCCGGCTTTGACATAGGTGCTATCTGCTATTTTGGCGAGAGCATTCTTCTTCCCGCCTACCGCGGACGTGGACTGGGGCACCGATTTTTCGACGAGCGCGAGGCACATGCGCGCAACCTGGGCGATTTCGAAACCTGCTGTTTCTGCTCCGTCGACCGGGGCGACAACCATCCGCTTAGACCGTCGGACTATCGTCCAAACGACGCATTCTGGCTCAAACGTGGTTACCGTAAAGAACCCGCATTACAAAGTACCATGGAATGGCCCGATTTGGGAGAAACTACCTCTACGCCCAAAACCATGATTTTCTGGACCAAACCCCTCAACCGTTAAGCCCAATGCAGCAAGTAACCATCGCTTCGGCGCAATATCCTATTACCGAACATGCGGATTTCACCTCATGGCAGCGGCATACCGAAAAGTGGGTGGCGGACGCCGCCATTCGGGGTGCTGAGCTATTGGTTTTCCCGGAATACGGGGCGATGGAGCTGGTGAGTATTTTCGGGAATGAGGTGCGCAACGATATCCGGCGCCAGATTCACGACTTGAATGATCTGCGGGCCGATTTCTGTGCGACTTTTGAGGCATTAGCCCGGAAATACCGCGTCATTATAGTCGCGCCGAGCATCCCGGTGATCGAAGGTCACAAGAAACTCAACCGAGTCTTCGTATTCTCGACCAGCGGGTTGGCAGGTTACCAGGACAAATTTTTCATGACCCGTTTCGAAAACGAGCAATGGGGTATCGACAGCGCCCCGAAACAGCTTACCGTCTTTGAAGCTTCGTGGGGCAAATTCGGCATTCAGATCTGCTACGACGTCGAATTTCCGATTGGCTCACAGAAGCTCTGCGAAGCAGGCGCCAATCTGATTTTGGCCCCAAGCTGCACGGAAACCATCCGCGGCGCTACGCGTGTACATGTGGGCGCCCGCGCCCGCGCACTAGAAAACCAGGCATTTACAGTAGTGTCCCAAACCGTCGGAGAAGCATTATGGTCGCCAGCCGTGGACCTTAACTACGGCTATGCGGCATTCTACACCACCCCGGATAAAGACATGCCCGAAGAAGGCATTATCGCCGCCAAAACCCCACAGGAAGAGGGTTGGCTGATCCAAACCGTCGATTTTTCGCTTACCGACGAAGTGCGCAGGGATGGGCATGTATTTAATTTCAGAGATCAGTCACGGATGTCGATCGGACTGACGGAAGAGGCGATATCCATCGTTTTCAGACCCTTATGAAACAAAATAGCCGCATTCAAATTGAATGCGGCTATTTAACCTCTCTCTCGTAAACCTCTATTTTGCCGTTGTTTCATCGCGTAGTGAAGATAGCTGGTCAAGGCGGGCCGCTATGGCTGCCAGTTTTTGACCAATTGCCTGGTTATCTGCCCGGAAAGCGGCATTTTCTGCTTCCAGCTTCGCATTTTGCTTCGCCAATTCCTTTACGGACTCAATCAAATGCGGAATCAAACCTGTATAATTCAATGATTTGAAACCCTTGTCATCTGTCTTTACCAGTTCCGGAAACTGGGCCTCCACATCCTGGGCGACCAGGCCTGTCTGGAGTGATTGATCGCGGTCTTTGTCTTTCCAGTAGTAATGATAGCCTTTCAAATGCGAGAACTTTTCGAGACTGGATGCAAGTGGCGCGAAGTCGCGTTTGAGACGGCGGTCGGAGGATTGCGTCAACGTTCCTCCTAACGTGCCATTACCGGTGTTGTCAATCCAGAAGCGCCATTGGTTATTGATATAAAGGCCAATTTGCGCGTCCGTTTTCATACCCATGAAGCCATCGACAACATTTTGTGAGTTGTTAAAATGGATGCCGGATGTGGTACCGTTGTGTCGAATGCGGATGCGGCCGCCGACATCGAGAAGGTATTCGGGACTATTTGCATCGATTCCTAAACCAATTTTACCGTCCCTTAGTATCGTCATTGAGTTCTTTCTAAAATTTCCCGTTCCATTCCCTATTTGAAAAACTCGGTCTGTGGGTGATTCTATTGAAGGGTTGGCTGGATCACCAGGAGAATTAAAACTTCCAACCACAACAGATCCTTTTGCTTCCGAAATTATACCTGTTCCAATAGCTACACTGCCCTCTTGTAGCGCACTTACATTTGTTCCCAGTGCAATAGATGTGTTGCCATTTGCTATTGCTGTTAGACCAATTGCAAGAGAAAATGAACCACTAGCCTGGCTCTGAAAGCCGGAAGCCATACTTGCATTTGCACTAGCAAGGTTATTATTGCCAAATGCGACAGAATTAGTCCCAATCACAGCCTCTTCCCACTTCCCACTTGGCCCAGCTTCTCCCGCTCTAAAAGCCCCTTTCAAGGGATACCAAATTAAGCTCGCACCTTGTCCGATTGTGGGCAACACGTATTTTTGAATATCAGGGTCATTAGCGACATCCGGATCATTAAGATCAATATCCGGTCCATATTTCATTTTCTGCACCACCGGATAACCATCATTCCATTTCGTCGATTCCTTTGCTTGTATAGCGTAAGGCACGCTGAGCATCTGTGTCGTACCCAAATCAGTATACGCTGAACCGCCGAGCGGATCCATTTCCAGTTGAAGGAAATGCGGAAACGTTTTCCAGGGTATAGTCGAAAATGTGCCGCTTATAACATTCCCACCACCAATCTGAATATTGAAAATACCATTCGGGTTTGTCTGAGTCGAATGCGTTTCCTGATAAGCAATTGTGCCGCCGATAGCTTCCGAATGAATGGTAAGGCGGATGCTTATCATAGCGTTGGGAGCGACCTTTCCATCCGCTTTTCTCGCCACCCCTTGGAAACTGAACTGTTGAGGAGCCTGCGCGAAGGCGAGCGTGATTCGAATCACAAGGATCGCGCAAAGTGAAAGTACTTTCATCGTATGCAGTTTTAAAGTAAAGGAGAAGACTCGGATATCCGAGCTCGCTGCCAAAAAGAGCCAATGAAGCTCCGATCGCAAAAAGAATGAGCAAATGGTAGAAACAGATATGGCACCGGCAAAAATAATTGCATGCCCAACGCGAGGATCTGAGTATGGATGCCAGAGAGAATGGATCCTATATCTCCAATTAACAAGTTAACGTATAGTGCTACTTCACTGGTCTGACCCACGGAAAATGCGTCTGTACAATAGAACTCTGCCAAGACAGCCTCATGACACAAAATTGTACTTTTACAACATAGGCA
>DATMSL010000491.1:0-2720 GCA_035565435.1 Dyadobacter sp.
TGCGCGCTGACACTGAAAGAAGGGTCTTTTGTTGAAAGTCACATTATCCCCCGCGCACTGACACAAACGACCAATAAGGGTACAGGGTTCGTTCAAGTTGGCGGTGACGCGAAGGGAAAAAAACGTTGGAGCAGTTGGTACGACAATAAACTTTGCACCGCTGAAGGAGAAAAAATCCTTTCCGATTTAGATGATTGGGCAATCAAATTTCTGCGTTCAAACCGCATGGTATGGAGCGGATGGGGGCCAGTCCAGCAACTCGATGACCATATTATCACTGGCCCGTATGGCGTGAGAAGCGTCGAAGTGGCCGAGCCGGATCGGCTTCGTCTATTCATGATCAGTTTGCTTTGGAGGGCAGCCGCAACAAGGCTGCAAGAGTTCAAGGACATCAATGTTCTAGACAAAGACTTGGAAACAATGCGTGTCGCTCTCGTCAATAACACGCTGCCACCTATCGGTTTCTACCCTGCCAGTCTAAGCCAGTTGCGGACGATTGGGATAAAGCATAACCAATCTCCAACCTCGGGTATCAAAACCGTACCAGACCTAGGGAAAGAAGAACCGAAAGACGTACCAATATTTCGCTTTTACTTTGACGGGCTGATCATCCATTTCCATAGAACACCATCGGACCCAGATGCGCAGGCACTGGGTCCGCTTATCGTTGGCAATGAGAAAAGTCTCACGATATCAACCGTTGACTATGAAGCATCACTGCAACGGGAAAATCTTTTCAACTTCATCGCCTCGACGGGAATATAGCCGTCATACTGAAAGACGATACAGTATCGCATCTGCGGGATCAGCAAAACTAGCCAGCACCACCGGCTCGTAACGTGCGACGAGTAAGGCCAGGGCGAGGTCTGCAACGGGTGCATCAGGCTTTGGGGCTGTGATGTGCGGGATCGACAGAACATGTGCTTGCGCTTCTGTCATTCGATCAAAACACCTGTAGAAGTCCATCGCTAGAATGTCAGCGCGGACGTTTTGCTTACTACCCGCGTTGTTCTTACCGACCTTGTTCGGATCGCACACCAGCAGCAAGTTGTGGCCAACTACTGCATCCGAGATGTCTAGGATGTTTCCGGCGGTTGCCGCAGCCTTCAAACGGGTCTCTGCAACATCTAAGTTGTGGTGATAGCCGGCGACTATGGAATCGTAGTCGAGGAGGAGCGCATGTCCGGGTAAGTTCCAGTAGCGGTCCAGCATATGCACATATGCCGTCCAGTCCGCTAGGATTTGCCGCTGCTCTCGAATGGTCTTCATGTGTTTTCCGATTGAACGGCTCATGCTTTCCTCCACGCAATGCCATGCTTTGTGCACCAGTCCGCGTAGGTTGTGCTGCTGTTCTTGTTGATTGGCGCATCGGGGTTCTGGAAGACGATCGTTACGCGATAGCCGGGATATTGCGCGGCTACAGCCAGCATCTTCGCTCGGTCGCTTGCGGGAAAACGGCCCTTCGCCTCAACGATTTCCTTCGTGGCTTCGTTGATGAAGTCGGGCAGATATTTGTGCGGTAGTGAGTAGGGTAGTCGCTTCGCTTCATATGCGAAGCCATCGCCAAGTTGCGCGGCAACCTTGGCTTCAAACTTGTTACGGAATGTCATTGAACACCTCGGAAATTAACTTCCGGGTATTTATTTGTTCGGCTTATTCGCCTGCGTCTTTCCGGTCATTCTTGCTGTCGTTGACGATATCCGCGATCTTCTTGATATCACCGATGCGCGGGTTGTTTGCCCATCGCTGCGCAATCCGTACAAAGCCTTCCGCCAGCGATAGCCCGACCATCCCGATAGCAAACGCAAGACCGCCATTCGCGGCGGCGTCGGTAATGTTCAGCCATTGCGCGAGCAACGGAGCCAAATACACCGCACACAGCGCACCGCCGAATGAACCACTGATGATCTCCGTGGAGAGTTTTTTGCCTTGAATGAACATTCGGACAAAGGCACCGGCAAAGCCCGCGAATAGGTGTGCCGGATTGATGCCAGCGCTCGTTAGAAATGCTGCGAATGCTTTGATGAAAGCAATGATTGTCTCGATCATGATGGGTTCTGCCTTGTTCTGGAACCCATCTGGAAATGCGAGTTCTGCTTTCCGTATTTAATTGGATCGAGCAGATTGGGCTTATTATGGAGTGTTCCCTTGCAGCCTTTACGAGTAAACTGATCCGGAATCGCTTTAAAGGTAATCAGAATGTTCTTTACAAAGTGCGCGGCGTTCGTCGCCATTATGGGTGTTATCGGCGCAGCAGGTCAGATTTATATTGGCTTCGGCTACGCTCAAATGAGCATAGAGCAACAGGTCGCCGCTGGCGTCAGTAGCGCTAAACATTTTGATCGAGGCGCATATATGCTGCTGTTCTCGTTCGCCCTCGGCACCCTCGTTGAAATCTCTTTCAACATTCGAAATCTAGCGCGGAAGGTTTCCTGAGCAATGCTTGCTTTTAGAAAGATGGCTTCAGTTTTGCTTGTCTGCTTCGTGTCATCCATCGCTTTGGCAGATGATATTACGCAGAGCGTTTCGCAGTCCGACGACTTCAAGAGGCACCAGAGCGCACTCGCGAAAGCCGCGAAGAAACTAATTGATGATGGTACCTGTAAGGTATCTGACTTCGAATATGTCGGCGGCTTTGTGAAATCAATGAACCACAAGAACAAGCCCGTCTATTTTACCTACTGCGGCGGAATGACGATCTCTAATCGGCTCTACCTGAA
>DATMSL010000492.1:0-11024 GCA_035565435.1 Dyadobacter sp.
AAGGTCACTGGGACAAAGTGTTGGAGATGAATTCCAACATCGAGAAGTAATTAATAATAGTAATAGGAGTGAAAATCTTAAAGAGAGCCGGGCATCCCGGCTCTCTTTTTTCGTTCCTACCAGTTGATCGGATCGAGTCCCTTGCTTTCCAGGTATTGGTTGGCCTTGCTGAAATGCTTCGTGCCAAACCAGCCCCCGCCGTTGGCCGACATCGGAGACGGGTGCTTCGCTTTCAATACATAATGCTTCGAAGCATCGATCACCGCGCCTTTCTCCTGCGCATACCTGCCCCAGAGCATGAAAACGACATTGCTTTTTTCGTCTGAAACGCATTTAATAACTGCATCGGTGAAACGCTCCCAGCCTTTTCCCTGATGCGAGCCTGCGGCAGCCGCCTGTACGGTTAATGTTGCATTCAAAAGCAGCACGCCCTGCTTCGCCCACCGTTCCAGGTTCCCCGACTGTGGAAACGGCTTACCGAGGTCCTGCTGGATTTCTTTAAAAATATTGATCAGCGAAGGCGGCATCCGTACGCCGTCGTTGACCGAGAAGCAGAGGCCATTCGCCTGACCTGCGCCGTGATAGGGATCCTGGCCGAGGATCACGACCTTGCACTCGTCGAAACTGCAATAATTAAATGCGTTGAATATCTGCTTGGCAGGCGGGAATATCTGTTTGGTCTGGTATTCTTCCCTTACAAAAGCCGTCAGTGCGGCGAAATAGGGCTTCTCAAACTCGGGCGCGAGCCGCTCTTTCCACGACTGCTCAATTTTTACATCCATGCTCTTTAATTTGTTTTGGAAAACCAAATTATGTGTTTTTTGATTTGGTTTTATCAGCAATTGATTACTATTTTCGTTCCTATTACTTTCCAACACCCTCGATCTATATGGTTTCCAAGGTTACAGATGGTGTCAAAGTCACCGTTTTGACGGAATATCAACCCGATTACTCCAATCCGGGTCAGGATCACTTTGTGTTTACCTACAAGATTCTGATTGAAAACCACAGCGAGCACACTGTCAAGCTGTTGAGAAGGCATTGGCTGATCTACGACGCCAACGGTACCGTCCGTGAGGTGGAAGGAGCGGGTATTGTAGGACTGCAACCGGTGTTGGAACCGGGCGATGTGCACGACTATGTTTCGGGCTGCAACCTGCGTACCGACATGGGTAAAATGGCCGGTACTTACCTGATGGAACGCGTGCTCGACGGGCGGCAATTCCGCGTCGTTATACCCGCATTCTCGCTCGTCGCGCCGTATCGCCTCAACTGAACCACCGGCCGCACAACGGCCTATTTTAAAATTCGACTGCATTGATTGCTGCTTATATCAAGTACCTTTTGCGCTCCGGAAACGAGCATTCCATTCATTCCCCTTTTCTGTTCGAGCTTTATAACAATGTGATCGCCGCCCGGAAGGACGACAATCCTGAATATGAAGCCATCCGCGCGTTACGTAAAGAACTATTGCGCTCCGACGAGCAAATCGAGATTCTTGACCTGGGCGCGGGCTCACGTGTGAACAAATCCAACCTGCGGCAGCTCAAAACCATCGCAAAAAACGCAGAAAAACCCGCCAAATTCGGTCGGCTTTTTTACCGGCTCATCCGGCGTTTTCAACCGGCGACAATTCTCGAACTCGGCACTTCACTTGGACTTACTACATTATATATGTCGAAAGCCAAACCCGATGCGCAGCTGATCACCTTCGAAGGCTGTCCGCAAACAGCAGCGAAGGCTCAACAGCATTTCGAGCGCCAGCAAGCGGATAACATCGAAGTCGTACTGGGCAATATCGACGAAACGCTTCCCAAGCGCCTGGAAACACTCAACCAGCCGATCGACTTCGCCTATTTTGACGCCAACCATCGCTATGAGCCCACCGTACGTTATTTCGAACAATGTCTTCCTCACATTCAGAACGGTTCGTTGTTCATTTTTGATGACATATACTGGTCGGATGAAATGACAAAAGCCTGGGAATACATCAAAGCGCATCCCCGGGTAACGGTCACAGTCGACTTGTTCTGGATTGGCCTGGTATTTTTCCGGAGCGAGCAGGCGAAGGAGGATTTCACCCTGCGCTTTTAATATTGTACCGTTAAATACTCCGAAGCTCCTTTAAATAATTCCGGAAGCTGCCCGAAGCTGGGTTCATGGCAAAGTTTGTTAACTTTACCTTCCCTCGTCTCAGTTTCCATGACAACAAAATCCATCCTTAATTCCCTGGCAGGCAAGGGAATTATCTCTGACCAGCAGGCCGACGCCATCACATCTTTTGAAGGCGAAAAGGCCTTTTCCATTCACTGGGAATTACGATCAGTGCTTTACCTGGGCATCCTGTTTTTCAGCTCCGGCGCGGGGATTCTCATTTACGAAAACATCGACACAATCGGCCATCAGGTGATTATCGCTATGATCGCCCTCATTACGGCGGGTTGTTTTTACTATACTTATAAAAACAGCCTTCCCTATTCGCATGAGCAAATCGAAAACCCCAACAAGCTGGTCGATTATGTGCTTTTGCTGGGCTGCTCGACGTTCCTGGGCCTGGAAGGTTATCTGCAATTTCAATACAACCTTTTCGGCTCGCGCTACGGGCTGGCGGTGATCATCCCAACGATCATTTTCTTCCTCTGCGCCTACCGTTTCGACCACCGCGGCGCATTGTCCATGGCCATTACCGGTCTGGCCTCATGGCTCGGGCTTACTATCGCCCCGCTTTCAGTGTTGGCCGATAATGACTTTTCCGACGGCAAACTAATCATCCCCGCCATCGCGCTCGGCTGCGTGCTCATGGCTGTGGGCTGGATTTCGGAAGCGCAAAACATTAAAAAGCATTTCACATTCACCTACATGCTGATGGGAGGCAACCTGGCCTGTATCGCGGCGCAGATCGGGTTGTTTAGCCACAGCCCTAAAGTCCTTTATTTTCTCATTGGCATTGGACTTTGCTACTTCTTTATCCATCGCGCACGGCATGCGCAATCGCTGCTGTTCCTATTGATGGGCACTGTTTATGGTTACAGCATCATCACCTACACCATTTTCGATAACCTCAGGGCCGATGCTGCATCTGCGCTGAGCATATTTTACTTTTTCTTTTCAAGCATCGGCGTGATCTATTTCCTGCTGAATTTTAAAAAATTCCTTGGCATTAAATCCGGGACCAAAAAATGAAAAAGGCATACAACAAAACCTGGGTTGAAAACTTGTACGTTCAGCGCCAGGCAGCAGCATGGAAATCGAAAAACCTCCTTACCGGCCAACAGGAGGAAGAGGTAAAAGCGCAATTTGCCGAAAAATTCTACCGTCCCGGCATATTTATCAAAATCGGACTCTTCCTTTTTGGCGTAGTTGCTTGTTCGTTTTTTGTTGGATTTTTGTCGCTCTTCACTTTTGATACCCGCTCCGAAACTGGGTTTTCGACACTCAGCCTGATCTGCTGCGCGTGTTTTGTTTTCACGTTGGAATATTTAATCAAAACCAAAAATCTCTTCCACTCCGGCGTCGACAATGCATTGCTGTACGCGGCCATAATGGCAGCGATGGTACCTGTATTCCTGCTTTTTGAGCATGCACCAGTATGGGCCTATTGCCTGATTGCGCTGGCCATCATCGTCCCTGCTACCCTGCGCTACGCCGATCTGCTGGGTGTGGTCGCGATTTTTGGATTAGTATTCACGATCATGGCCGAATTGATGATGAAGTTCTCCCTGGGCAAAGCCCTGCTGCCTTTTGCAGTAATGATACTATCGGCAGCGATTTATGCACTGGCCCGCAAAAGCGAAGAGGTTTATTATCGCGAATGCCGCCAGATCTTCGAAGTACTGGCATTGGTCACCTTCTATCTCGGCGGGAATTACCTGGTGGTAAGAGAATTGAACGCGCTCATCAGCGATCTGAATGTGTCGGTAGCCCCGCAAATCGCGTTCGCCCCGTTGTTCTACTTTTTCACATTCATCATACCGGTCTCTTATGTATTTTTTGGGTTAAAAAAGGCAAACCGTATCCTGTTCGTTCTCGGATTAATAGCCTTCGCATTCTCTGTTTACACCTACAAACATTATTTCGGGATTCTGACAGCCTCGCAAGGGCTTGTGCTCGCGGGGGTGTTCATGATCTTGTTAGCGATAGCGCTGATCAAATATTTCCATACCACCAAACACGGTATTTCCGATGAGCAAAACCGTAAAAACAGCCTTGAAAACTTGCAAGCGGTGATTGCAGCCCAACAGCTTGGGGTGACGCCCGCAGATCAGGGCCTTGAATTCGGAGGGGGTACATTCGGCGGAGGAGGCGCAGGCGAGGCTTATTAATTGACCAAAAATTTGGATCTTGCAGCGGTTACATTACCTATCACCGAAACTTTGATCATGAAAAAATTGCTTACCCTAACACTCCTGACCCTTTGCTATTACCACAATTTCGCCCAGCGGACAACCGGTAACCCCGTATTCCCCGGCTGGTATGCCGACCCCGAAGGTATCATTTTCAACAAGACATACTGGATTTACCCCACCTACTCGGCGCCTTACAACAAGCAGGTACATATGGATGCATTTTCATCCAAAGATCTGGTAACCTGGAACAAGCATTCCAACATTATCGACACCTCGGCTGTAAAATGGGCCAAACGCGCCATGTGGGCACCATCGATCATCGAAAAGGACAAGAAATATTACCTCTTTTTCGGTGCCAACGATATTCAGAACGACAATGAGAAAGGAGGAATCGGCGTAGCAGTGGCCGACCGCCCCGAAGGCCCGTTCAAGGATTACCTCGGCAAGCCGCTCATCGACAAGTTCCATAACGGCGCACAACCGATCGACCAATTTGTCTTCAAAGACAAAGATGGCCAGCATTACCTGTTTTACGGAGGCTGGAAGCATTGTAACGTCGCTAAACTGAAAAGCGATTTTACCGGCTTCATTCCATTTGAAGATGGCACAACGTTCCGAGAAATTACGCCGGAAGGATATGTGGAAGGCCCGTTCATGTTTATCCGAAATGGTAAATACTACTTCATGTGGTCGGAAGGCGGCTGGACAGGCCCCAACTATTCTGTGGCCTATGCCATTGCTGATTCTCCCTTCGGCCCGTTTCAGCGTGTAGGCAAAATCCTGCAGCAGGACCCAGCGGTAGCAACCGGCGCCGGCCATCATTCGGTGATCCAGGTTCCAGGCAAGGATGAATGGTATATAGTTTATCACCGCCGCCCATTGACCGAAACGGACGGCAATCACCGCGAAACTTGTATAGACATCATGTCTTTCGATGAAAAGGGAATGATCAATCCTGTGAAAATCACGCGGGAAGGGGTCAAACCTGTGCGATTAAAATAAAAACAACTAAACCCTGTGCTGAAAACTCTCCTCCCGGGCAGGCTCTCCCAAAGAGCTGCCACACACTTCTTGTTATCATTTATTACAACGCTACTGTCAGTTACTCACGGCAATGCGCAGCGTTTCAACCCGGTATTGTTCAGCAAGCTGCCGCAGGACTACCAGCTTTACCCGCGTGACGCCGCAAGCGAGGCGCGGGTCTCCGTAGCTGGCGTCGTAGAAGCGCCGGATTGGAAATACGTCTCGGTTCAGGTGTTGCGTAATGGCCAGCATTATCAATACCAACGCGCTGCTATTCAGTACGGTGCCAATGCAAGAGGCACTTTCAGCACCGAAGCGAAGATCAAAGCCGAACGGGCGAATTATGATTTTAAGGTTTTCCTTTGCAAGGATGCCGACTCGACGCTGCTCGTTACCCGCGCCCGGGTAGTGAGCGGCGATGTTTATATATTGTCGGGGCAGTCCAATTCGACCGCCTTTTTCGGAGAGGGCGATACGAGCATGTTTTGCCGAACGTTCGGTAAGATCACAGGCACGCTCAACACCGAGACTTATAAAGAAGCGGACACGCTCTGGACACTTTCCAACATGCATTCCTACAACAATGGCGTGGGATCAATGGGTTTTGAGATCCAGAAACAACTACTGGAAAAGACGGGTATCCCCAACTGCCTTATCAATGCTGGCTATCACTGGTCTTCGGCCTATTCGCATTCCATACGCACGGAAAACAACCCAACCGATTTCACCAATGGCTACGGCCGAATGTTGTATCGCGCCCGGAAAGCGGGCGTCGCAGATGCTGTGAAAGCGTATATTTTCAGGCAGGGCGAAAGCGAAGCCTACGGCGAGGGAGGTAATTGGGAAGGCCATTTCGATGTTTTGTACAAGAACCTGAAAATGGATTTTCCAAGCCTGCAAAAGTTGTACGTTTTCCAGATTGACATTATTTATCACCCCTCACTTATCGGCGCTCTGATACGGGATTACCAGCGACGGCTTCCGGCTATTTATCCCGACATTATCAATATCGCTAGCGTCGGCACAACGGGTTTCGATGGCCTCCACTACAACCGGGAAGGCAACAAACAAAGCGGCTTCGAGCTTTCGCGCCTCATGCTCCGCGACTTTTACGGATCCAACGATACAGTTAATATCACCTCTCCCAATTTCAAAAAGGCCTTCTACAATTCGGCCGAGAAAAAGAGTTTGACCCTGGTGTTTGATGAAGGTCAGGAATTGAATTACCCCGACCCTTACAAACACCCGGGCGGGCAAGTACTGGATTTGAAAGACTTTTTCTATCTCGACCACCAGGCCGGCGCGGTGGCAAGCGGAAAAGCGGAAGGCAACCGGATCCTTCTCGACCTGAAAACCCCGCAGAACTCCGCGACGCTCAACTATCTGCCTCCTTATCTTGAAAAAGGAAGCCCTTACCACCCGTTCACCGGTCCGTATATTACCAATGCGAAGGGGATGCGGGCATTTACCTTCTATGATGTGCCTATTGCCATGGCATTACCGGCAACATTTCTCACCACACTTAGCGGGGAAAAGGGTAATATCAGGCTTTCGTGGCAACCGGTCTCCGGAGCGAAGGGTTATATTCTGGAACGCAAGATGGGCGATGCCGCAGGTTACACCTCGGTGGCGCGGGTAAGCGGCAGTGCTGTGGAATGGCTTGATCAACCAGGGGAATCTGCGGCTCCTATCCTGTACAGGCTGATAGCCGTCAACGACGCAGCCGAATCTATGCCGGTATTCGCGGAGGTAGCGCCCACATTGATATTGGGCGCGGAACAAGACCAGGACGCACTTTTTGACATATTTCCAAACCCCATTCATCGCGGGGAAGAGGTGAGTATTCATTTTAACAGGGCGCAAACAGGCATTGTCAGCCTGATTGGCTTAAATGGCCGGTTTTTAACAGAGGGAAAGATTTCGGGTAGTAAGAAGGTCTCCTTCCTGATTCCAAAGCAGGTTTCAGGAATGCATTTGATCCGGTTCGAAGCAAATGGCAGATTTTTCACTAAAAAACTATGGATCAGATAATTTGAACATATAATAGTAAGCGTTGTTAATATCGGGCGCCCGGTTCGCGCAGCCACCGGCACATCTGCCGGAATGGAATTCTTACCGCTATTTTTGACTTTATACGATAATGGAATGATTTTTGCTACCCGGTAGCAAGGCCAACGTTTCTCCATCCTGTCCGACATTAGCCCTGAACGATATGCACATCAACAGTTATGAAGAGCAGATAAAACCTGAATTGACCAAGTGGCAGCTGAAAATGCAGAAGCGGCCTAATTTTATCGACAGGACTTCCAAGAAATTTCAGGATAAAATCAACGACATCATCCCCGACAAAGTCCATGACATAATCACGGGTACCATCAAACAAATGGTGCGCGGCGTGCTCACCGGGGCCGAGTATACCACCACCCAAGCCATCCCCGGAGCGTCGCTGGAAGAAATGGAAACAGCCGTTCGCAAGAAAATCGAGTTTTACAAAAAAGCCGGCGCGGCAGAAGGCGGCATTACCGGTGCAGGCGGTTTCTGGCTTGCACTGGCAGAATTTCCTATCCTGATAGGCATTAAAATCAAACTACTTTTCGAGATTGCAGCATTGTATGGAAGGCCAATCAATGATTACAGGGAACGGCTTTTTATACTCCATATTTTTCAGCTGACGTTTTCGAGCCAGAAAGGCCGGCAAGAGGTTTTTTCGCAAATGATCCAATGGGATTTACGCAGCAAGGATCTGCCGACCGATATTCACGAATTCAACTGGAAAACATTCCAGCAGGAGTACCGCGACTACATCGATCTGGCAAAAATGGCGCAGCTGATCCCTGGAATCGGAGCTGCCGTAGGTGTGATCGTCAATTACCGGTTGCTCGACCAGCTCGGTAAAAACGCGATGAACGCCTACCGCATGCGATGGTTTGAAGAGCGGATGCTGGGAGGCTACGGTAGCACCGACCACAACCGCCTGATAAATAAAGTTTAATACAATTGTACCGATTGAATGAGCGCTAAAAAAAAGCAATTTGTATACGGCAAAAATCTGGATAATGCCTTACTGGCGGTTTATAATGCGTATGTTTTCTTCATCCGTTTTTTCCGCGAGGTTTTCCGGGGCCGGATGGAATTCCAGGAGATTGTCCGGCAATGCTATGCGATCGGAAACCGGTCACTGCTGCTGATCAGCCTTACCGGCTTCATTACCGGGATGGTATTCACCAAACAATCGCGTCCCTCATTGTCCGAATTCGGGGCTACTTCCTGGCTTCCTTCGCTGGTAGCGATCGCGATTGTCCGTGCACTGGCGCCGCTGGTGACTGCGCTCATTAGTGCGGGTAAAATCGGATCGAGCATTGGCGCCGAGCTGGGCTCCATGCGCGTAACGGAGCAGATCGACGCGATGGAGGTTTCAGCCGTTAACCCATTCAAATTTCTGGTGGTCACCCGCGTACTGGCCTGCACGATTGCCATCCCCGTACTGATGTTCTACTGTGCGCTCGTCAGTCTGCTGGGCGCATTTCTGAATGTGACCTTGAACGAAGGAACGAGTTTTATCGCCTTTTTTGAGAATGCATTCGAGCAGATTACATTCCTGGACATCTGGACGTCCGTCGCTAAGGCGATTGCCTACGGCTTCACGATCGGGATTGTGGGCAGCTACCAGGGTTATAATGCCAGCAAAGGTACCGAGGGCGTCGGTAAGGCGGCCAACTCAGCTGTGGTGACCTCCATGTTCCTGATTTTCATCGAGGAGGTGATCATCGTACAGGTGTCCAATTATTTCAGAATTTAAAATGGAAGAAGATTTCAAACCCGGCGAGCCGGTTATCGAGGTGCGCGACCTGTACAAGTCATTCGGCGATCTGCATGTGTTGCAGGGCGTGGACCTTACTGTGAACAAAGGTGAAAATATGGTCGTACTCGGCCGGTCCGGGACCGGAAAATCGGTATTGATCAAGATTATGGTGGGTTTGCTCAAACAAGACCGCGGTGATTGTATTGTCCTGGGCAAGGAAGTCTCCCAGCTGGAAGGCAACGATCTGCGCGATTTACGTCTTAAAATCGGGTTTTCATTTCAAAACAGTGCATTGTACGATAGTATGACCGTGCGTGAAAACCTCGAATTTCCGCTTGTACGCAACATTCCCAACCTCACGCGGGCCGAAATCGACGAGCAGGTGGAATATGTGCTAGACGCAGTGGGCCTGCTGCAAACGATCAATCAGGTACCGGCAGAACTTTCCGGCGGCCAGCGCAAGCGGATCGGCATTGCCCGGACGCTCATCCTGAAACCGGAAATCATGCTTTATGATGAGCCTACGGCCGGGCTGGACCCTATCACCTGTCTTGAAATCAACGAGCTGATCAACGAAGTGAAAGAGAAATACCAAACAACTTCGATCATCATCACACACGACCTCACGTGCGCACGGGCGACGGGCGACCGCATTGCGATGCTGTTGGACGGCAAGTTTCTGAAAACAGGCACTTTTGAAGAAGTATTTGATACCGACGAAGAGCGGATCAAGAGTTTTTACGACTATAATTTTATTCAGTAATAATGGCAACATCAACCAAACGATCCATTAACGTAGGCCTTTTCGTCATCATCGGCATTCTCATTTTCGTGGTGGGAATACTCACAATCGGGAGTATGAAAAAGGTTTTTTCCTCGGCCATTACCGTCAAATCCATTTTTGACGATGTGAACGGTCTGAAAGTCGGTAACAACATCTGGTACTCTGGGGTGAAGATCGGGACAGTGAAAAGCATCCGCTTTCTGGCCAACTCCAAAGTGGAGGTAATGCTGAATATCGAGGAAAAGTCACAAGAGTTCGTCCGTAAAAATGCCAAGGCAAAAGTCAGTACCGACGGTCTGATCGGTAATAAAATCATAGTCATCTACGGCGGCACGCAAAAGGTGCCTTCCATCGAGGACGGTGATGAAATAGCAGTCGAAAAAATTGAGAGTACGGAAGAAATGCTCGCAGTGCTTTCGGAAAACAATAAGAATTTACTCGGTATTACCAGCGCATTCAAAACGATCAGCAAGAATATCCTGGCCGGAAAAGGTACCGTAGGGATGCTGCTGAACGACGAGCGGCTTTACAACGACCTCGACCAGACCCTGGGTGCGATGAAAAAAGCATCTGTAAATGCGCAGGCATTAACCGCCTCGCTGGCAGGTTATACCTCGAAACTGAACGAAAAAGGAGGCCTCGCCAACGATTTCGCGACCGACACCGTAATCATGAGAGACCTGCGCGGAACGATCGCCCGTCTCAACGAAACCGTGTCATCGGCCAATGTAATGGTAAACAACCTCAAAACGGCCAGCGCAGATCTTAACTCAAACAAAACCAGCCCATTGGGCGTATTGCTGCACGACGAAGCCACCGCGGCAAACCTGAAAGAAACACTAAAAAACCTGGAAAGTACTACCGAAAAGCTCGACGAGAACATGACTGCGCTTCGTTCCAACTTCCTTTTCCGCAGGTATTTCCGAAAAAAAGCCCGGCAGGATGCAAAGGAGGACGCCCAGCAACCGGCCAAAGAAGAGGTAAAAGAGCAGGAGAAGCAACAATAATGTGATAGTTTTGCGGAAAGCGGTTATATTGTCGAAGTATTTCTTCGAATTATACCTTACCA
>DATMSL010000493.1:0-5029 GCA_035565435.1 Dyadobacter sp.
GATTTTATCCTCGAATTGGATGTGAAAGTCGATAATAAACTGAACTCAGGCATTCAGATTCGCAGTTTGTCGAAACCCGATTATATGAATGGCCGCGTGCACGGGTATCAGGTAGAGATCGACCCGAGCGACCGCGCTTACTCAGCCGGTATTTACGACGAAGCCCGCCGCGGCTGGCTGTACCCGCTCGACTTGAATCCGGAAGGCAAAAAAGCATTTAAAAGAGACTCCTGGAATAAATACCGCATCGAAGCGATCGGTAGCTCAATCCGCACCTTCCTGAATGGAGTGCCTGTGGCGCACGTGGTAGACGACATGACGCCCGTGGGCTTTATCTGCCTGCAAGTGCACTCGATCGGCAGTAAAGAAATGGAGGGCACGCAGGTGAGCTGGAAGAACGTCCGCATTAAAACGAAGAACCTGAAACCGAGCCCGGCTACCAATGTGCGCATTGTGAACCTGATCCCGAATAATCTGGATCCTGCCGAAAAAGCGCAGGGATATTCACTATTGTACGATGGTAAATCGGTAGATCAGTGGCGTTCGTACGGTGGTACCGATTTCCCTTCCAAAAGATGGGGCTATAACGACGGTACCATTCAGATTTCCAAGTCGGACGGCTCCGAAACCGGCAACGACATTGTCACCCGCAAGCTCTACGGACCGGCATTCGAATATGAATTTGAATTCAAGCTTACAGAAGGAGCTAACAGCGGCGTCAAATATTTTGTAGATCAGAAATTCAATTCCAATGGTAAATCGGGGATTGGCTGTGAATACCAGGTGCTCGATGACGAACGTCACCCGGATGCGAAATTGGGCAAAAATGGCAACCGTACCATCGCTTCATTTTATGATGTGATCCCTGCGGACCGTCCGAAGAATGCTGTGAAAAAGATCGGTGAATGGAACCAGGGCCGCATTGTGGTGCAGAAAGACGGTACCGTGCAGCATTTCCTGAATGGCTATAAAGTGGTGGAATATGTGCGTGGTTCTCCGCAGTTCAAGGAGTTTGTGGCAGGCTCAAAATTCGCCAAATTCGAAGGTTTTGGGTTGTCGCAGGAGGGGAATTTGCTGTTGCAGGATCACGGTGACAATGTGTTTTTCCGCAGTTTGAAAGTAAAGGAAATCAAATAGCCCGAATTGGCGGAAAAAAGGTAAAAAAATACAGTAGATATACCGGCGTCCGACATTTACAGACGATTGCCCGGAAATCTGACCCAGAGGCAATTAAAAAGTCAACTTTTATTCAAATCCAATATCATGACCAGTAGAAGGGATTTTCTTAAAAATGCAGCACTGGCTTCTGCGGGTGTCGCAGTAGGCGCTAATGCTTTCAGTGCGGCCAGCTACCGCCGTATCGTGGGAGCCAATGATCGTGTAAGGGTAGGTATCATCGGTTTTTCTGACCGTTTTCGCAGCTCGCTGGCACCTTCCTTCTCGGATCACGCCAAGGAACTGAACTTTGAGTTTATGGGTGTTTCCGACCTTTGGAACCGTCGTCGCGACGAAGCGGAGGCATTCATGAAAGGAAAGCCCTATGCGGCCAGTGAATTCGTGAAGGCTCGCAATAACGAAGAATTGTTAGGTCGTAAAGATGTGGACGCAGTGATCATCAGTACTGCCGATTTCCAGCACGCATTGCATTGCGCAGAAGCGGTGAAGTCGGGCCGTGACGTGTATGTTGAAAAGCCATTTGCCGAAACCCTGGAAGATGCGAAAGTAGCATTGAAAGCAGTGGAAGCGTCGAAACAGATCGTGCAGGTAGGCTCGCAGCGCCGGAGCGCTCCCAACTACTGGGCGGCTTACGAATATATCAAATCCGGTAAATTCGGAGATATCACTACGGTCGAAATGACCTGGAACGTCAACCAGCCGGGCCGTTGGAGACGTAAGGAGCTCGTTTCACAAATCCGCAAAGAGGACACCGATTGGGACCGCTTCCTGATGAACCGTCCGAAGGTGGAGTGGAACCCACGTTACTACCTCGAATTCCGCTTGTTCTACCCATACTCTTCGGGTATTCCTGGCCAGTGGATGGCTCACCAGATCGATACTGTGCACTGGTTCTCGGGTCTCGATGCGCCGCGTAATGTGGTAGCTAACGGTGGTATCTACACCTGGAAAGACGGCCGTACGAATGTTGACACTTTCAGCGCGGCTTTCGAATACGGTCCTTTCGACGACAAGAGCAAAGGCTTCCAGGTAATTTACTCTTCCCGTTTCAACAACGAGGCAGGCGGCGTGAAAGAGTATTACTACTCAAATGGAGGTATGATCAACCTCGATACGAACAAGATTACTTCCGAAGGCGGGTTGAAAGAGAAAGATGCGAAGGGAATGGGCATGCAGGCGAATTTGCTGCCGGAAATGTCCCTGAAAACAGGTGAGAAAATCGCGACAGATGCCAACACCGGTGCAGATCCGATGACTTCGCTGCACATGCGCAACTGGATGGAGTGTATCCGCAGTCGCAAGGAAACAAATGCTCCTGCCCGCGTAGGTTTCAACCACTCGGTGGCGAACATCATGGCTACCCAGGCGTTGCACACCGGAAAACGTGTAAACTGGGATCCGAAGAAAAAGGAAATCGTGCTTAGCTAACCATTTTAAAAGATCGAACAGTGAATTTAAAACATACTGCTTTGGCACTGACCGCCGTGGCCTTTGCCGGAAGTGCTTTTGCGCAGAAGGTGGATCTCGTCAGGAACGACAAGGACAAAAAAGTGGAGGTGAAAATCGACGGGAAGCCTTTTACGGCATATTATTATCCCGGCGAACAAAAGCTGAAAAAAGCTGTCCTGTACCCGGTAATGACCGCCAAAGGCACGGTGATCACGCGCGGTTGGCCGTTGGACCCTCGCGCGGGCGAGCGCGTCGACCATCCGCACCACGTGGGTATCTGGCTTAATTACGAAGACGTGAACGGTAACGACTACTGGAATAACTCAGATGCCGTAAACCACGAAAAACGTGCTTATGGAACGATTATACATACCGGCATTACCTCCTTAAAAAGCGGTAAAGACAAAGGCGAGCTTACCGTCACCGCCGACTGGGTGGATAAAAACGGCACGCTGACCTTGAAGGAAGTAACGAAATACACTTTCAGCGGTAAAGGCGACACCCGAATGATCGATCGCAGCACCACGCTGACCGCCGTTCTGCCGGAAGTGAGTATGCCCGACGTAAAGGATGGTATGTTCGCGATCCGCGTAGCGCGTGAACTCGAACTGCCTTCGAATAAACCTGAAATCTTCACCGATGCAGCTGGCATTGCTACCAAGGTACCTGCATTGAATAATGAGGGCATTACCGGCAATTACCGCAACAGCAACGGCATTGAAGGAGAGACGGTTTGGGGCAAGCGGGCGATCTGGTGTAACCTCACAGGAAAGATCAAGGACGAAAACATCAGCGTTGCGATGATCGACCATCCCAAGAACGTCGGTTATCCGGCCTACTGGCACGCGAGAGGTTACGGACTGTTTGCTGTGAATCCATTGGGTATGAAAGCGCTTAGCGACGGGAAGGAGACACTCAATTTCAAGCTGAAAAAGGGTGAATCTACGACCTTCCGTTACCGTCTGGTAATTGCTTCCGAGCATTTGAAAGATGCCACGCTAAACGACCTCGCAGCCGCGTACGCGAAGGCGGAATAGTTTGTATAATAGCAGCTTGAAAGGGTAGCCAGCGACTTTTCGCTGGCTATTTTTTTTACCCTTAAAGTCTGTCGGTATGAACTTAGAACGTTACGAATACGATCAGCTGGATGAGTTTACCTAATCTTGGCTTTGGAGTAGTTGATCCCGAATCCGATTGGCTGGATGATCTCGTTGAGCTAAGGAATGGCGATACGCAAACGATACTTGCGACCGTGGCAAGCATAGCGCTCATTTTTTTAGGCAGCCATGAAGGAGTAAGCCTTTACGCTTCCGGGAGCACACCTTCGAGAACAAGAATGTATCAAATGGGACTCAACCGCGTTTTGCCGCAATTGACAGACTACTCAATCGTGGGGCTGATTGCAAAGCGGGACCTGTCACCAGATAACTTCGGAAACTATCAAAACTGGGAGGACGAGTGGCAGGAATTTCGGGTCGGTGTTCCGTACAAAGCATTTTTGATTTTCAAGGGCAAAATATTAACTTAGTTAAAAACTATACGCAAAAGCTATGTCCGACACTAAAACCTACGAATTAAGACCAGGTCGTCCTCCGGTGAGACACATACCTAACGAAAAAGAGTTTTTCGAAAGAAAGGCTGCTAAAATGAAGGAGCTTCTCGAAAACCACCCCGTCCCGGATCACCTCTTCAAAAAGAAATAACTACTTATCCATCGTCCCCGGTGAATGCCAGCTAATCACATGGTAGGTAGCCGGTGTTTTACCTACGTTGCGGAGCGTATGCATTTGGTTGGATGCCTGAAAAATAACGGAACCAGGCCCTACTTTTTTCCTTTCTCCGTTGGCAAGCGCCTCCACAGTGCCTTCTTTTATGATAATTACTTCTTCTTCCTGATGCTTGTGGGGCGCATGTGCGGCTTCACCCGGGTTCAATGTGGTAACATGGCATTCGAGCTCGTCGGTCGTAGCTGTCTGGGAACGGAAAAAGGTCCTCACAGAGCCGATGGCGGTGCCTCTTACGGCGATATTGTTCCAGTCAAAAACGCTTGATTCCAGAATGCTGCCTTTGGGTTGGGCAATAATGCAGGTCAACGTACAACAAACAGAGAGGGAGGCGACCGTCAGGTCTCGTTTAGTGATTTTCATAATAGGGGGCTTATTGAGTAGTTTTAGTAGAAAGACTTCTATCGGGCATGTTTACCTTGAATATTTTGTCAAAATAATTTTAATTTTTATTGGATTAGTCTTAAATGCAATCGGCGAGTGCTATTGTGTTTTGATAATGGGCAAATAAGCATTATCCTTGAAGCCAAAACGCGGAAAACTCTCCGTCGTTTTTCTTGCGCTCAATCATGGAAGATCAATCAAGAAGAAAGTTTCTGCAAAATGCGGGATTAGCTTCA
>DATMSL010000494.1:0-5305 GCA_035565435.1 Dyadobacter sp.
TTATTTGTGAGGTTGACACTTATTTATTTTAACATTAAAATTAGATTAAAATCTGGTTTATTTACGCGTCAATTCTTAGAAAATGTCAATTATGATCTATTTGTATAAATGGAATAGTGCAATTCTATATTTGATTGAATATATTTTGTAGGTATTAGATTATTTAATGATTCTAAATGAATATTTTTGAATTGCATAATTATATTAACCTGACTAAATACGATGAAACAAAACTACCTTCACCTGGGAAGCAGGCTGGTTTTTTGCGTGCTCCTTTTTCTAATCTCCCTAACAGCTTTTTCACAGGATATCACCGTCACCGGCAAGGTGGTGGATGAACAATCCGGTTCAAGTCTGCCGGGAGCTTCTGTCACACTAAAAGGTTCGACGACCATTGGCGTTACCACTGACGCGGACGGTAAGTATTCCATTAAAGTACCTTCCAGCGCTCAGATCCTCGTTTTTTCATTTATCGGCTACACAGCCAAAGAGGTAGCGATAGGCAATCGGACGGTTATTGACGTATCAATGACCAGTGACGTAAGTGCCCTGGAAGAAGTGATTGTGACAGGTTACGGCTCACAGTCACGCCGGGATATTACCGGTTCGGTAACCACCGTTAACGCGAAGGATTTGCAATCTGTTCCGGCAACTACGTTCGCGCAGCAATTACAAGGCCGTGCCTCGGGTTTGAACATCGTGAACGACGCAACGCCGGGTGGGAACGCGACCGTACGTATACGGGGGTTCGGTACGATCGGTAACAACGATCCGCTGTTCATCATCGACGGCGTACCGACTGAAAACCAAGGTAACCTTAACCCCAACGACATCGAGACGATCCAGATCCTGAAAGATGCCTCTTCGGCTTCCATTTACGGTTCGCGCGCGGCAAACGGGGTGGTAATCATCACTACCAAACGCGGTAAAATCGGTAAGTCTGTGATTTCCTTCAATGCTTATTACGGAACGCAGAAAGCCTATAAGGATGTAGAAGCGTTGAATGCCAAAGAGCTGGGGCAGTACCTGTATCTGGCGGACAAATACGCGGGCAAAACGCCTTCGCACGGACAATACACGTTCGGTCCGAACGGCGAGGTTACAGTGCCGGATTATGTGTTCCCGAGCAAAGGCAAAGAGGGCACGCCGGATGTGGATCCGGCGAAATATTCACTCGTGCCGGGTAACATTTATGCCATTACCAAAGCAGCAGACACCAACTGGTGGAAAGAACTAACAGCATCAGCACCCATTCAAAATTACCAGCTATCGGCAACCGGCGGTACGGAAAACAGCCGCTATGCATTGTCAGTAGGCTATTTCAGCCAGGATGGTGTCGTGAAATTTATCGGTTACGATCGCTACACAGTCCGGGCTAACACTGAGTTTTCCACTGCTAACAAGCGTTTCCGTGTAGGAGAGAACCTGGCGGTGTCGTTTGATAACAGAAAAGGAGGTTTTGGTAACAACCAGGAACAAAATGCGGTGTCGGGTGCTTACAAGCATCACCCGTTGCTTCCTATTTATGATATTAAAGGCAATTTTGCGGGCTCCCGCGGTTTGAACCTTGGTAACAACTCGAACCCTTATGCCACATTGTATCGCGAAAAGGATAACCGCACTTATCGCTTGCGTGCCTTCGGCAACGTTTACGGTGAGTTCGACATCATTCCCAACCTGACGGTCAAAACCAGTTTGGGTATCGACGGTGTGAGCCAGCGTGGTCGCTACATTGGCCGCGCCAACCCTGAATATGTGGAAGGTAGCTTTAACAACGGTTCGACAGCTACTGACTACTACTCATATCAATGGGTTTGGACGAATACACTGAGCTACTCCCACAATTTCGGTACCAATCACAAGGTGGATGCGTACATCGGGGTGGAAGCTATCCGCGAGTTTGCCGAAGAATTCGGCGCTTCCCGATCAGGTTATGCATTTGAAATACCCTCCATTATCAATTACCTGAACCTCGGTGATGCTACAAAGGCTACCAACTACGGTGGTGTAAACCGGGATTATAGTCTTTATTCCCAATTCGGAAAGGTTAACTACGCTTTCGCGGACAAGTATCTGTTCCAGTTTATCTTACGTAACGACGCTTCGTCCCGTTTTCAGCAGGCTTCCAGAAATGCGGTGTTCCCTGCATTCAGCTTGGGTTGGCGGTTGTCGGATGAGGGCTTCATGAAATCAGTGAGCTTTATCAACGACATGAAGCTTCGCTACGGTTGGGGTAAAACCGGAAACCAGAAAATCGGGGACTACAATGCCTACACTACTTACCGGGCGGATATTTTCCATGCAGGTTATCCTATCGACGGCTCGGGGAGTCAGCCTACTATCGGTTATGACGCCTCCTCATTCGGTAACCCGAATGCGAAATGGGAAACTACAACTTCCAATAACATCGGTCTCGATGCGACATTCCTGAATGACGCATTGACCCTCGAACTCGATTTCTGGAACAGAAAAACGACCGATATGCTTTTCTCGACGCCGATCACGTTCACAGCCGGTGACGCGAATGCACCTTCATTCAACGTAGGTCAGATGACAAACAAGGGTATTGACCTCGGACTATCCTACCGCAACACCGCGATGAAAGGCGATTTGCGTTATGGTGCGTCATTCAACTACTCGATGTACCGCAACACGGTAGATAAACTGGATGAAAGCGAGAATACCAAGTACTTTGGCGCGGGCTCTCGCGTACCCGCGGTGACGCTTACACAGGCAGGACTACCGATCTCGTCTTACTATGGGTATAAAGTGCTTGGCATCTTCCAGTCTGACGAAGAAGCGAAAGCCTGGGCACCTTACGGCTCTTACAATAAAGCAGGTAAATTCAAAATTGCGGATATTAACAATGATGGTAAGATCACGGACGACGACCGGACTGTTATCGGTAATCCGCACCCCGATTTTGTTTATGGCGTAAACGTGAATATCGGCTACAAAGCCTTTGACCTGACCGTTTTCGGTAATGGTGTGGTGGGTAACGAGATTTTCAGCTACCTGCGCTACTTCACCGATTTCAATACCTTTCAGGGTAACCGTGCGAAACGTGCATTGTACGACGCATGGCAGCCGGATCACAAAGAAGGTACCGTGCCCATTATGGATGCGGATGACCAGATCAGTAGCCGCCCATCGAGCTATTTCGTTGAAAAGGGCACCTATTTTCGTCTGAAAAACGTGCAGCTCACTTACACGTTGCCTAAGCCGGTTGCTGCGAAAATTGGTTTCAGCAACGCGCAGATCTACGTGCAGGGACAGAATATGTTCACGGTCAGTAAATACACGGGCCTGAACCCCGAAATCCAGACCGGCGAGGACCGTACGCTTGGCTTCGACGGCGGTTATATGCCTGTGTCGCGGACGTTCCTGCTCGGCCTTAACGTGTCATTCTGATAACCGGTTTTCCTTCTGATCTTAAAAATTCAATATATATGAATCCAAGACTTGTAAAATACATGCTATCGGTGGGTCTGGCAATCGGGATTGTCTCGGCTTGTAAAGACTCATTCCTCAGCCGTGATCCGCAAGGACAATATAGCCCGACGGCCCTCAAAACACCTTCGGGCGTGGAAGGCTTGCTTGTGGGCGCTTACGCGATGATCGACGGACAAGGCCTCGACGGCCAGGATCCGTGGAACAACGACATTCAGAGCTGGGTTTTCGGCGGGATTGCTTCTGATGATTCCTACAAAGGTACTGATGCCGGTGACCAGCCAGAGGAATCGTTTATTGAAAAATGGGACTTTCAGCCTACCAATAACCACATTAAAAACAAATGGCGTGGATTGTACAAAGGCATTGCCCGTACGAACGACGTAATCAACACGTTGGCCGAAGTACCAGAGGTAAGCGACGCACGCAGAAAGCAGATCATCGCCGAGGCGCGCTTTCTGCGCGGATTGTTCCACTTTGAAGCAAAGAAAATGTGGAAAACGATCCCCTATATCGACGAGACGATTTACAAACTCGACGATCTGGAAAGTACTAAGGTCCCGAACGACAAAGACGTATGGCCGATGATAGAGGCTGATTTCAAAGCCGCATCAGAAGGGCTTCCGGAAGCACAATCGCAAGTTGGACGCCCGACTAAATGGGCAGCGCTGGCTTTTCTGGCGAAAACTTACATGTACCAGGGCTGGAATATCTCTACCGGTGCAGCAAATGTGGCTGTTTTGCAAAAAGCGAAGCCTATTCTGGAACAAATCATCGCGTCGGGCAAGTTTTCGCTGGTGCCCAAGTTTGAGGATAACTTCCTGATTGCAACGCGTAATAACGTCGAATCGATCTTCGAGATCCAATATGCGGTTTCCAGTGCTTCGGGTGACGCAGCGGATGCGGGCGTAGGTTTGGCACACCCTTACATTGACCCATGGGGTTGCTGTGGATTTTATCAGCCTTCGCAAAACCTTGTGAATGCGTTTAAAACCACTGCCACCGGCTTGCCCATGCTGGATAATTTCAATGACAGCGACGTGAAAAATGACCAGGGTTTGAAATACACTGATCCTTTTGAGCCTTATACCGGAACACTGGATCCGCGTCTGGATCAGACAGTTGGCCGCCGTGGTATTCTTTTCAAGGATTTCAAGATTCACGGCAGCGACTTTATCCGCGACCAGACTTATGCAGGGCCCTATTCGCCGAAAAAGCACATTTCCGAAAAGGCTGGCTTTGGTATCAACGGCTGGGGTAACCTTTCAAGTAACAACTACCGCATTATGCGTTATGGCATGATCCTGCTCTGGCTTGCTGAATGCGAAGTGGAACTAGGTAACCTTGAAAATGCTCGAAAGCTGGTAAACCAGATCCGTACACGCGCCGCCAATCCGGCTGGTTTTGTGAAAAAAGCGGTTCAAGGTCCCAAATCGAGGGATGATTATTCGGTTCTCAATGAGCCGGCCGCAAACTACGTGATCAAGACTTACGACCAGGCCTGGACCGATGCCGCTACTGCCCGTAAAGCAGTGCGTTTCGAAACCCGCCTCGAATTCGCGATGGAAGGCCACCGCTTTTTCGATTTGACGCGCTGGGGAATTGCGGCTGAGGTATTGAATGCCTACGTGGCAGTAGAAGCCAATAAGAGAGTTTACAAAAAGGGTGCAGTGTTTACCAAAGGCAAGAACGAGTTTTTCCCAATTCCACAGGAGGCGATCGACCGGTCGTACAAGGCGGGAGCGGCTACACTCATACAAGACCCTGCGTATAAATGATTTTGGTTAGTTAAAACCAGTATTTGTTAAGCGTTTGTAATCAGAAAAGCCCCTGCGGATATGCAGGGGCTTTCTTA
>DATMSL010000495.1:0-7459 GCA_035565435.1 Dyadobacter sp.
CCGGTGTCGCCGCAGGAGGCGGCTTCCAGGTCAACAATCTAAACCCGGCACTCTGGGTGCGTAACAGGTTTACAACCCTGGATGTAGGTTTGGTTGGGCAATATAAAGACATTGCTTCCGGTAACCTTAATCAGAAAAATGCGGGCGGAAACCTTGCCTACCTGTCACTATCTTTTCCGATTACCCCAAGATGGGTAATTGGCGCCAATCTGAAGCCTTACAGTTTCATTGATTTCGAAAACTCATTTACCCGTTCGGTTCCCGGTTCTTCAGGTATCGCTGAATATACGGTTTCAGGTAAAGGTGGCGTCAACAAGGCGTCGTTGGTGAACTCGTTTCAGATCGGCCGCTATGTAAGCCTGGGTTTGGAAAGCAGCTACTTCTTTGGTAATGTGCGGAGATCGTCTGATGTGATGTTGTTTGTCAACAATACGGCGTCCGACTATATCGTGAGCCTTAACGAACGCAATACCTATTCGGACATTGCTTTTCGCGCGGGCGGTTCGGTTCGTATCCCTATCAAAAAAGAGAACAAGCTCAACCTGAACCTGGGAGGTGCATACAGTTTCAGTACCTCGCTGAACTCTACCAAAACTACCTCTTTTGAATTAACTCAGGGCTCGTTCCCTGTGGCGGTACCCGATACACTGGAAAACAACCTGGGAGGCTCCATGAAAGTACCGGAGCAATATCAGGTCGGCGCAACTCTCGAATGGCCATATAAATTATCTGTGTCGGTGGATTATAGCCATCAGTCATGGTCGCAGTACAGAGGCTTCGGGAACGTGAATGAGGAACTTAGAGATGTGAACCGCCTGCATGTCGGTGCGGAATATATTCCGAAGTTCGCTTCGCTTAATTATTTTGACAACGTTCGCTACCGTATTGGTTTCAGCACCGGCAATACGCCGTACGTAGTGGGCAATACGAAAATCAACGATACAAATGTCAGCCTCGGGTTTACTTTCCCGATGGGCCGTGGTTTTGCCAACTTCCTATCGATAGCATTTGTAGGAGGGCAGCGCGGTACTAACTCGGGCGGAGCGATCCGCGAGCGTTACGGGCGCGTGGTTTTGGGCGTGACGCTCCTGGAAAGATGGTTTGAGAAGAGAAGGATCGATTAAACGGCAGTCCTATGCTTAGTAAAAGCATTCAAAAGGTCTTTTCAAAAGGAGATAATCACTTATCTCCTTTTTATATTCTGGCGCTTTGCGTGTTGCTTTTCGCGGCTTGTGAGCCGAAAACGGAAAAGATCGGGGCGGTGTACAACGGACCGATAGAAATTGTCAACGACCTGGTGGTGAAATACAGTGAGCAGGGCAACATGAAAGTGTATGTCAAAACACCTAAGTCACTTACCTATCAGAACGAAACCCGGGTTTTCCCCGATTCGGTGAATATCAGTTTCTTCGATTCGTTGGGAACTGTCGTAACAACCCTGCGCTCAGATTCGGGCAGGTACGACCGCAATGCAGATGTATATATTGTAAAGGGACATGTGCGTGTTGTGAAATTGCAAGATCATCAAATTCTGACCACCACCGAGCTCAATTGGAGCCCTGGCACGCGAAAAGTTTTTACAGACAAGAAA
The DNA here is from genome assembly GCA_035565435.1 of Dyadobacter sp. GTDB lineage: Bacteria > Bacteroidota > Bacteroidia > Cytophagales > Spirosomataceae > Dyadobacter. Next base: position 1,592 of record DATMSL010000495.1, read on the forward strand.
TTAACAATCAGAAATACTCAGACGCCCGAAGTAACGTATGCAACCGGGATGGACGCTGAGCAGGATTTTTCAAGGATCAAGCTCCGAAAAATGACTGGTACTGTTGTTTCAGAGGGCTTTTAATCGGCCTTACATTCCGTCAATGCTTTGTGTATAACCTCGATCGGCGTGTAAACGCTGTCCTTACCCCATTTCATCGACACAAAACTCACGATTTCCGCAATTTCAATTTCGGTTAGTTTAGGATTGGGCGGCATCGGCCTGCTGAACTTTTTGCCATTCACGACGATCGTATCGCTCATGCCATACTGGATAATGCAGGCCACGCGTGCTTTATCCGAAAGGATCGGCGATCCGGCAATGGGCGGGTAGAGACTAGACATTCCTTTGCCCTCCATTTGGTGACAGTTGGCACAATACGTCATATACATTTGCTGTCCGGTCACAAAATACTGTTCGCTTTTCAGTTCTTCCGAACTGCGGCATGATGCCATGCCCAGCGTCAGCAACGCCAGTATGCGGGCCGTGGCAATACGATTCAATTGCAGCGATTTCATTTTTTGTATTCAGCCAGTAACCGTTCCATGTCGTTGAGCAGCTTTTTGGTCCCTTCTTCGGTAGTACCATCATACATGCCACGCACGTGCTTCTCCTTGTCGACGAGGATGAATGCCCCGCTGTGGATATATCCGCCTTGCACGGTAGTGTCTTCTTTGGCTGTGGACATGTAATTCTTTTGGCCAATTTCATAAATCCGGGCCTTATCACCCGTCAGAAACTGCCATTGCTGGCCTTCCACGCCCAAATCCTTCGCAAACTGATTGAGTACGGCCGGCGTGTCGTGTTCCGGATCAATGGAGTGGGAGAGGATCATCACATCCGGATTACCTTTGTAGGCCTCATACACCTTTACCATTTGTTTTTTCATAACCGGGCAAATGGTAGGGCAGGTGGTGAAGAAAAAGTCGGTCACATAAATCTTATTTTCGACAATTTTCTCAGTAACGGTATCGCCGTACTGGTTAACAAAGGCGAATTTCGGAATCTTGTTATAAATGGTATCAACAACTTCCTTTCCGTCGACAGTCTTCTTCACTACGTCACGCTCTCCCAGGATCGGCAGTTTATTATCCGAGTCGCCACAACCGGTAATGGCCCCCAGCGAACCGGAGATGAACAGGGAATGGAAAAGGACTGATTTTACTTTCGAATTCATAAACGGGTTATTCTAAAAATGTTTTCGCCTCCTGGATCGATTTCAGTGTGGCTTGTTTGACGAGCAATATCCTTTCTTTCTCTTTTTCAAAATAAAGGAGAGCTTCTTTGGGTTCCAACTTTTTGGCCGAATCGCCGCGGTATGCATGCATCCAGTCCATCATAAGCTTATCGGCATCGGCCAGTTTCTGGTTCAGATCCACTGCCTTAATGCGCTGTTCGGCCATGGTATTGCTGCTTACCCCCACATTTTGGAGGCTGTCGATCCCCTGGATTTTCTTGGAAAGCTGCGATTTCAGACTCATAATATCTCCCTGCTGAGGCATTACTTCGTCATGGATCGCCAGTACTTCGGTTTCAAGGCCTGCGAGTTTTTCCTGGTCTTTGTCTTTTCCGCACGCGAAGCAGAGCATCAGGACGAACGATAGAGGGATAAGGTTTTTCATATAAAATGGGTTTAATCGAATAGGTGTATGTCAATCTCTCAGGATCATTTCGCGTGCATTGTGCAGCACTGCTTCCGACGGATTATGTCCGCCGATCATCTGGGCGATCTCCTGTACACGTTCATCGATAGTGAGTTTTTTGATCCTGCTGACAGTTCTGTCGGAGGAGTGATCTTTATATACAAAATAGTGCGCGTCGCCGCTGCTGGCAATCTGGTGCAAATGGGTAATGGCTATGATCTGGTGGTTCACAGCCATATTTTGCATCATTTTTCCCATTTTTTTGGCAATTTCACCGGAAACTCCGGTGTCAATTTCATCGAAAATAATGGTCGGCAATTTTCGCTTGTCGGCGAGTATATACTTAATAACCATCATCAGTCGGGAAAATTCCCCGCCGGAGGCAACTAATTTCAATTCTTGTGGAACAATACCCTTATTGCCGCTGAAAAGGAATGTTACCGAGTCGATTCCGCTCGGCGTCGGCGGGGTTTCGTTGATCTGGATGCTGAGTGACGCATTCGGAATGCCCAGCTCATATAGTCTGTCCAGAATGAGCTTTTCAATGGCTTTGGTTACTTTCCTACGCCTGTCGGAAAGCACTTTTGCGCCGACAAGCATCTTGTCGTGCGTTTGTGCAACTTTCTTTTCGGCTGCGGCCATATCTTCATCCAGGTTCATGACGATGCTCAGCTTGTTCTGCAAGTTGGCCTCGATATCCAGCAGTTGTGATACGGCGGATACCTGGTGTTTTTTGAGTAATGAATAAATCAGGTCCAGCCGTTCCTGAACCACCTCGGTCCGTGCCGAATCCAGTTCCACATTCCCATTCACCTGGTCGATTTCCTCGGCCAGATCGCGAAGCTCAATGAGCGCGCTTTGGGCACGCTGGCGGAGAACATCATATTCATTTACAAGCCGCGACGCCTGGGTGAGCGAGCCTATCGCACCTTTTAGTAAATCGAGAGCCGAATTTTCCGGATTATCCAGGTAAGCATGCGCCAGTTGGAGTTTTTCTTTAATCTCCACTGCGTTTTCCAGGATTGTCAGCTCCTGTTCCAGCTTCTCCTGCTCGTCGGCTTTCAAACCTGCACTATTCAATTCCTGAAAGAGGAATTGGTCATAATCGAACTCTTTGCGAAGCTGGTGAGCCTGCCGTTTCAGCTCATCGAATGCTTTTACTGCTTCCCGGTAAGCATTAAAATCGGCCTGGTGTGTTTTGAGCAGATCGGCGTTTTCGGCATAAGAATCGACAACACGCAGCTGAAACTCATTATTACCAAGCAATATCGAATCGTGTTGCGAATGGACATCGAGCAGCTGCATGCCGATCTTTCGCAGGGTTTCCAGGTTGACGGGCGTGTCGTTGATGAACGCCCTCGATTTGCCGGCTGCCGAGATTTCGCGCCGTACAATACATTCTTCCGAAAAGTCCAGATTCTCATCCTCGAAATTGGGAGCCAGATCGTAGCCTGTAAGGTTGAAGGTGCCTTCAATTATGCATTTCTCACTGCTGTCGTACAGGGATTTTGCGTCCGCTCTGTTTCCGAGCAGCAGGCCTATTGCACCGAGCATAATGGATTTACCGGCACCCGTTTCGCCTGTGATAATGTTCAGGCCGGGATCGGGGGACATTTCTAGGTGCTTTATCAGCGCATAGTTTTTGATCAGTAAATTAGAAAGCATGTCTAATTTAGGAAGCAGATTGCCGGAGATGGTGCAACCTGGCTATGATGAAGGGAATCAAGGTCGTCTCTCCGATACGAATATAGGCATGATCTTCCCAATTAGGAAATATAACAGGAAGTTGCCCTGATTTTATAAGGTAGCGTGCCTGCTGGGCGGTACGACGCCTCTGGCGTCGTCGTAGACCACTTCGTACAAGTCGGAAAGTGCTATCTGGTGCCGGTGATTGCGGGTATCTTCCAATACAAGCTGCGTGGCGTCGATGGATATTAATCTGCCAAAAACCGTATTTCCATTGGATAGGACAGCATTGAGAGGCTGTTTTTGTAAAATGCCCTGCTTGCTATTTATTTCGTTGGGCGTAACCCGTATCAATCTTTTACTCATGAGTAATGTGCTACATGGATAGCCGCTGGTAGAGCTGGGTTTTCGAAGGGTCGAGATTAACGAGCAGTGTGTAGGCTTGCGTGCGTTGTTCCGGCAATCCTTCAATCATTATTTTATACAATTCATCTGATTTGGCGTCAAAAAAAGAGTTGACCACTACGCTAGCCGGACGGAGCTGATTAACTTCTTTAATGGTATTCAGGAATTCAAGCACTTTCGCACGGGTTTCGGCGGGGTTCTGCGTCGCTACGTCTAAGCCTTGACGGTAGTATTTATACATCCCTTCGCGGAATGGAGTAAACTGCTGGCTTTGAAGGTTTTCGATTAGCCAATAGCGGTTTTTGGAGTCACCGTTGGAGTCCCAACCACGCTTGTTGGGAGAGGAGTTCCTCGCAAGGTTCACGAGGTTGAATGCTTTTTGCACATACGGCGATCCGCCCATTTTGCTAAATGAGTCATAATCGAAAATCAGCGCGATGTTGGCGTAGAATGCCAGGATGTAGGGAAGCTCCTCTGTATAGCTGTTTTCATTAAAATAGAGCTGCGTGCTGGGTAGATAGGTAAATGTGAAATTCTTGTCGACATACGTAAAAAGTACAGTTTCGTAAGTCGAACCGTAAACGGGGCGGGATACCACCAGTTGCGCGTTGCCTTCATAATTTCCCTGTGCCAATGAGCGGGTGAGGTTCACATTGAGCTTGCATTTGATTTTCTCCTCCTTGGCAAACTGGTCATTGGTCCAGCGGGTATTGTTCAGAAAATCATTCATATAGGTCTGCAACTGGCTCATTGACTGCGGGTCGGTCTTTTGTTGCGCTACCAACTGCTCATAGTTGAGATTGACTGTAAACTGGAACTCCTGCGCGTGTGCACGTTGCAGGAGCGTCCCTAATAACAGCGGGACAGTCAAGATCAATAGTTTTATGCTTCGCTCCATTTGGCTAGTACGATGTTAAGAATGTCCTGCGCGACCTCTTCCTTGGATTTAAGGTCGAAATGCTGCACATTTTTGTCCTTGTCAATAACGGTTATTTTGTTGGTATCGTGTGCAAAACCTGCCCCGGGATCGTTGAGCGAATTTAAAACAATGTAATCGAAATTTTTTCGGATCAGCTTATCCTCGGCGTGGTACAGTTCGTTCTCTGTTTCGAGTGCAAAACCGATGATCGTTTGTCCAGGTCGTTTCATCGCACCCAGGGTTCCGGCAATATCGGTTGTTTTGGCAAGGTCCAGCGTCATGCTGTCGCCTTGCTTCTTGATTTTCTGTTCCGCCACATGTCGGGGAGTATAATCGGCTACCGCTGCTGCGAAAATGATCAGATCATTAGCGCCGAAGTTTTCCTTTGCTGCATTGAACATCTGGTTGGCCGTTTCGATAGCGATTGTGCGGATATTGGGATTGGATGCTTTCAGATGCGTGGGCCCGCTCACTAGCGTTACATACGCGCCAGCGTCCGCGAAGGCTTCCGCAATGGCATAACCCATTTTGCCCGAAGAACGATTGCTGATAAACCGCACCGGATCGAGCGGCTCGACCGTCGGGCCGGCGGTAATCAGGACGCGTTTCGATCGGGCAGCAGGCCGTTGTGAGAAATGTGCGTCGAGTACTTTGATGATATTTTCCGGCTCAGCCAATCTTCCGTCGCCGATCAGTCCGCTGGCCAGTTCGCCATGCTCGGGGGAAATGAAGTTATTTCCGTAGCTAACAAGTCTCTCGATATTATACTGAGTGGAAGGATGCTTGAACATATCCACATCCATGGCAGGAGCGAAGAATACAGGGCATCGGGCCGAAAGGTAGATGGCTGTGAGCAGGTCGTCGCAATGGCCGCTGGCACATTTAGAGAGCGTTTTTGCCGTGGCAGGAGCGATAATGACCAGGTCAGCCCAAAGTCCGAGTTCGACGTGGTTGTTCCATTCACCTGTTTCATTTTTGGTAAATGAGGTAAGGACAGGATTTTTGGAAAGGGTCGACAACGTCAGCGGCGTGATAAACTCCGTCGCGGACTGGGTCATTACCACACGAACCTCTGCTTCTGCCTTCACAAGCAGGCGCACCAGCAATGCTGATTTGTAAGCCGCAATACTACCCGAAATGCCCAGCAGTATCTTTTTACCTTTCAGATTCAATTTT
>DATMSL010000496.1:0-6020 GCA_035565435.1 Dyadobacter sp.
CCGCTTAATAAACAATACAATCAGATTAAAGCCCAATACCCCGGAGCACTGCTGCTTTTCCGGGTCGGCGATTTTTATGAGACTTTCGGAGAGGATGCGGTAAGGGCTTCCAAGATTCTGGGGATCGTGCTTACGCGCCGGAACAATGGCGGTGCGCACGAGGAGCTCGCGGGTTTTCCGCACCATTCACTGGACAATTATCTTCCGAAACTCGTCCGTGCAGGCGAGCGCGTAGCGATTTGTGATCAGCTGGAAGATCCGGCAGCAGCAAAAGGCATTGTAAAACGCGGGGTAACCGAGCTTGTTACGCCTGGCGTGTCGTTCAACGACAATGTGCTCGATATCCGCAAAAACAACTACCTGGCGGCGATCCACGTCGGCAGCGACGGTCTTTACGGAATCGCCTTTCTCGACATTTCCACGGGCGAATTCATGGCGTCGCAAGGTAATGCGGCGTATGTGGATAAAATGCTGCAAGGCTTCGGTCCGGCCGAGGTGTTGTATTGCAAAAAACACAAGCAGGAATTCAACGAGCTCTTCGGAGGGAAATACCATACTTTTCACCTGGAAGACTGGTGCTTCGGCTATGATTATGGCTATGAGCAGCTTACAGGGCATTTTCAGACTACAACTTTAAAGGGTTACGGCATCGAATCCCTGCCGCTGGGTATTATTGCGGCGGGTGTGATTTTGCATTACCTGCGGGAAACCGAGCATAAGGAGGTTGCGCATATCAGCCGCATTACGAGGTTGGAAGAGGAAAAATATGTGTGGCTCGACCGTTTTACAGTTCGTAACCTGGAACTCGTGTACCCCCAGCAGGAGGGCGGAGTTCCCTTGATCGATATTCTCGATCACACGGTTACGCCAATGGGCGCGAGGCAGTTGCGGAAATGGATGGTATTACCTTTGAAAGACAAGGCGCCCATCGAGGAACGCCTGAGCGCCGTGGAGCATTTCCTCGCGCAGGAAGAACTTCACGAATCGCTGGTCGGGTATTTCAAGCAGATCGGCGATCTGGAACGACTGATTTCCAAAGTGGCGGTACGGCGTATCAATCCGCGGGAATTGGTTCAGCTTAAAAAATCATTGAAACAAATTGCGCCCGTAAAGGAATTACTGACGGGCGGCATTCTGGATAAATTCGCTGCGCAGCTGGATGCCTGCGAGGCACTGGTTGAGAAAATTGAACGTGAGCTTCGCGACGATGCTCCTGTACTCTCTAACCAGGGACGGATGATCCAAAGCGGTGTCGACAGCGAATTGGACGAATTGCACGCCATTTCCTACGAGGGTAAGGATTATCTGATCAAACTCCAGAACCGCGAGATCGAGCGGACCGGTATCGGCTCGCTGAAAATCGCTTACAACAAGGTTTTTGGTTATTACCTCGAAGTTACGCATGCGCACCAGAGCAAGGTTCCGTCGGACTGGATCAGGAAACAGACGCTCGTGAATGCGGAGCGATACATTACGCCTGAGCTCAAAGAATACGAAGAGAAAATTCTGAATGCGGAGGACCGTATTTCGGCAATTGAATTCAGGATATTCAGCGAAATTGTTCAAACAGCCTCCGAGTATGTGGCTGCCATCCAGCAAAATGCGCTGGTGATCTCGGCACTGGATGTGCTGAGTTCATTTGCATTGGCTGCCCGGAAGAACAAATACGTGCAACCAGTTATCAGTGAAGGTAATGAGTTGGATATCAAGGAGGGACGTCACCCGGTAATTGAGCAGCAATTGCCCGTAGGTGAAAGCTACGTGCCAAACGACGTTTATCTTGACGATGCGAGCCAGCAGATCATCATCATTACCGGGCCGAACATGGCTGGTAAGTCGGCATTGCTCCGGCAAACTGCATTGATCGTGCTGATGGCGCAAATGGGCAGCTTTGTCCCGGCCAAATCGGCGACGATCGGGCTGGTCGACAAGGTTTTCACCAGGGTAGGAGCGAGCGATAACCTCAGCAAGGGGGAAAGTACCTTCATGGTCGAAATGACCGAAACGGCCAGCATTCTGAACAACCTGAGCAGTAAAAGCCTGGTGCTAATGGACGAGATTGGCCGTGGAACGAGCACTTATGATGGCGTTTCCATTGCCTGGGCCATTACAGAATATCTTCATAATCAATCTAATTGCAGGCCGAAAACGCTTTTTGCCACCCACTACCACGAGCTGAACCAGCTTGCGGAAGATTTTCCACGCATCAAAAACTTCAATGTAGCCGTAAAGGAAGTGGATAACAAGGTGGTTTTCCTCCGGAAACTGAAACCCGGCGGCAGTGCGCACAGCTTCGGTATCCACGTGGCACAGATCGCCGGTATGCCGCAGCCCATCGTGCTGCGCGCGAGCGAGATCATGCAGCACCTGGAAAAGGACCATGTAGCGCACGAACACAAGAAGCGGGTGAAGGATATTCCGAAGAACAATTTCCAGCTCAGCATTTTCGAGCCGGCAGACCCGAAGCTGGACGAGTTGAAAGAAAAGCTGCTGCTCGTGGATGTCAACACTTTGTCGCCTATCGAAGCATTGCTGAAACTGAACGAGTTTCAGAAGCTTATCAAAAAGTAACCTATTATCTCATGTTATACCAATCAATCTCCTACAACCGCTAACCTAGTTTATGAAAAATTCGACCCGCTTTCAGTTGATGGCCATGATGTTCCTGCTCTATTTTGTGTGGGGTGCATGGTACGGGCAAATGAGCAAGTATATGTTTACAGAATTGGGCGCAACGGGCGTCCAGGTGGGAAATGCATACGCGGCATTCTCCATTGCGATGATCATCGCGCCATTCTTCGTGGGGATGATCGCCGACCGTTATTTCGCAGCACAAAAAGTGTTGGGTATCCTCAATTTGGTAGGGGCCGGTATTCTGTATGTGCTGTCGGAAGTGAAAGATCCTGACACGTTTTTCTGGGTGATCCTGGCCTACTGTATCACTTTCGCGCCGGCGATGTCGCTCACGACATCCATTGCCATGCAGCAGGTTACCAATTCCGAAAAAGACTTTCCCGCCATCCGCGTCATGGGAACAGTAGCCTGGATCGCGGTGACGAACATCATCGGATATTATGAAATTGGTGGTACTGCTTTGATTTTCAAGATATCTATGTTCACCGCGGCGTTTTTAGGCGTCTACTCCTTCTTCTTGCCTGATACCCCTCCAAAACCAAGTTCACACACCTCTTTTTCGGATATTTTGGGTTTGGATGCATTCAAATTGTTCAAAGACCGCTCTTTCGCAATCTTCTTCATTTCTTCGTTGCTGATCTGTATCCCGTTGTCATTTTACTATGCAATGGCAAATCCCTCGCTGACGGATTCCGGGATGACCAACGTAGAGAATAAGATGTCGCTTGGACAGGCTTCTGAAGTGGTGTTTATGTTGCTGATCCCACTGGCATTTTCACGTTTTGGCGTGAAATGGATGTTGGTAGTAGGACTTATTGCCTGGATCATTCGCTTCATCGGCTTTGGTTACGGCGACGCTTCCAGCGAATGGCTGCTTTACCTGGCGATCGTGCTGCATGGCGTTTGCTATGACTTTTTCTTCGTTACCGGCCAGATCTACACCGACAGCAAGGCAGGCGAGCAATACCGTTCTTCTGCGCAAGGCCTGATTTCCATCGCTACTTATGGTATCGGTATGGGTATCGGTTCGTGGATTGCCGGTGTGGTGGCAGATATGTACACGGTCGATAATGTGAAAAACTGGACGTCGATCTGGATGGTGCCGGCTGGCATCGCAGCCGTAGTACTGGTGCTTTTTGTGCTGTTCTTCCGGGATAACAAGGTGAAAGCTGCGGCATGAAATCCTTCCTAACCATTGGCCTTTTGATATTGTCCAACGCCTTCATGACCATGGCATGGACATTTGAAATTCAAGGAGCTGGGTTGGTTTAGCAAACTGGGGCTGTTCTCTATCATCCTCATCAGTTGGGGAATAGCCCTGTTTGAATATTGTTTTCAGGTTCCTGCCAATAGGATCGGCTTTAAGGAGAATGGCGGGCCATTTTCACTGGTAGAGCTGAAAGTGATACAGGAAGTGATCACATTAGTCATTTTCACGGTTTTCACGCTGGTATTCTTCAAAACAGAGACCTTCCGCTGGAACCACTTCGTCGGGTTCATCTTCCTGATCCTGGCGGTTTACTTCATATTCAGGAAATGAAAAGAGCCTGCAAGTTTCGCTTGCAGGCTCTTTTCATAGTGTATTATTTCAATCCCAGTCGTCGTCGCTGTTTCCGAACCGGCGACCGTAGTCTTTCGAACCGCCTCCGCCTTTTTTGGAGTAACGGTCTTCCATCTTGGGTCTGCCGCCCTGGTGACGGTTATGGTCATGTCCGCGGTCATGGTGCCCCTTGTCGCGCTGCTTATCAGGCTGGCGGAAGCCACCACCACTGCCTCCTCCCGAAAAGCCCCGGTCGCCGAAGTTTCGTTCGGCTGGTCTTGCCGGCGCGCTTGGTGCATCGTCATCATCCTGATCGTCGTCGTCAAGAGACGGTTCTTGCCGGGTATAATCCCTTCCTGTATTTCTATCCTGAGTATAAGGTGTTCTGTTACCTGGACCTTCATTTCCCGCTGGTCGTGGCCGGCTAAAGCCATCCCGGTTACGTGTATCGGGGCGAGGTGCACTACCGCCGTCCCCTCTGGGTTCTCTCTTCTGTGATTCGTTTACAACCAATGGCCTGCCATACATATCGGCCCCGTTCAATGCATTAATGGCGGTTCTGGCCTCTGTTTCATCAGGCATTTCCACAAACCCGAACCCTTTGCTTTGACGCGTAATTTTGTCAATGATAATTTTCGCCGAGCTCACTTTACCATACTTTTCGAAAGCTTCACGCAGCTCGCTTTCCTTTAACTTAAAAGAAAGACTACCAACAAAAATGTCCATGAAACGCCTTGTTTTTTATTGATTTAGATGGAATAAATATATTTATTTTATCAACTCAAGAGCCAAATACAGCTTATTTACTTTTTTTGATCTTGATTTTCTGATTATTATATCAAAGCTAAATAAAATTGCCCAAAGTGATCCAAGAGGGCATTTTTTAATTTTTTTCTATAATTTAAGCCTGACGTCATAGACAAAATCCCGGACCGACCGGATGGAATAGATCATAGCCTTGCGAAATAGCGGGTTGAGCAGGTAATTGGATTCATCGTCCATGATAGCGGAAGGGATTTTGATAATCCCGTAATCGGCCTTCCGGAGCAAGTTGGTGCCAAAATCTTTGGTCGAGGCGGGGGCCGGAGCCGTTTTCCAATCGCCCGGTAAGGCCCTGGCGGGCAGGTCTAAAATGTAGGCAGGGTTTATTTCAAACGCCGTAATACTGAGCGCCCTCGGAATGTCGTCGATGTTCACATTGGCGGTGTATTCCAGCAAAGCCAGCGCGCGGCTTTCTGAAGTATAGATGCAAGGCGTAAGAGGGTGGTTCCAGCGACCGCCATGCAGGCGTGCCCCTTCACCATCGAGGTCGCGGGCGTAACGTGTACGCCCGACTCTGTAAACGATCATCAGCCCGGCATTAAGAATAAACCCCGTAATCGATCCGGCCAATAAGGTTTTTGACCTCCTCGCGGCCAAACTGATTGTCCAGGAAATCAAAAGGCCGCTGGCCTCCCAATGCCTGATTAGGCCTGAAAACCCAATGGTTAAAGCGCTCCACATCTTCGAACACCTCGTAACCATAGGAATAAATATCCGCCAGGCTAACAATCCGCTCGCTTAAAGATTGATTAAACTTATCGTCCCCCTTCTTGTTGATCAATGTCGCCCGCGCTACCGACAAAGCATTAGCCAGCTGATCATAGTCCAAACCAGCCTTGTCCTTAAACCGCTCAAAATCATTTTTGCTGATCCCTTTCCGGATCAAATCGATTTTCTGAAAGCCCGTCATCTGGCTTTCAGGCTTTTGCAAAGGAGTTTTGAAGATGATGCCAGGATGTTGCGTGCCGTGGTAGGCGACGTGAGGCTCATTAAAAGTGGCGCCCGGAGTGTCCTCAGGCTCGGG
>DATMSL010000497.1:0-3746 GCA_035565435.1 Dyadobacter sp.
TACGATTAGACGTGATTTCGCCGTTGGACAGGTGATACATCTCAACCCGCCTGGCCAGATCCAGCAAATTAGTCACACCCAGTTTTTTAAAAATGCGGGTCTTAAAAGTACTGACTGTGGTGCTTTTTAGATTTAGTTGGCCGGCAATATCCTTCGTCCATTTGCCTTCCAGCAGCATCTCCATGACTACCAGCTCCTTGGCCGACAAAAGCTCGGCCGGGTCGGATACGCCCTGTTGCAGCATGGAACCGAGCATTTGTGTCCGGACCACCGGACTGAGGTATTTCTGTCCGCCGAGCACAATACGGATCGCCTCCTGTAATTCAGTCGCTTTTGATTCTTTGGACACAAACCCGGCAGCTCCCGCGCGTATGCAGTGCACGCCATACAACTCTTCTTTTTGACCGGAGAAAACAAGAATGGGCGCATCAGGTTGTAGCACACGCAACTTTTCGATCGTCAGCAAATGGTCGGTTCCCGGGATATTCAGGTCGAGGATAATGAGTTGGTAGCGCTGTGAAGAGAGTGCATGCACCGCTTCCTTGAAATTGATCGCAGTGTCGACGATCGCCTCGCTGGCCATCTCCTGAATGAGCATGCAGGTGGCGATTCGGACAATATCATGGTCTTCAACAAGTAAGAGTCGGGTGGGGAGAGAGTGCAATGGTATCGGGGTTGTCAATTATATCCAAAATTAACAAAAACTCCCTGAAATTCCACCGGAAAATGTAGTACTATGTTTACATGAAAAGATCAACATTTCCATTGTTTGGACAATTATCCCTGTCTAGTTTTGACATGATTAACTTGTCACTTTTGTTTACAAATCAAATTTACCACCATTGATGAATGCATTACTTATTGAGGATCATGCCGTTGTGAGAATGGGAATGCGTCTGGTGATACGCGAACTATTTCAAAATGCAACGGTTTTGGAGTCCGAAGATTTTAATGAAGGCCTACGCATTGTTCAGGACAAGCCAATCGATCTTGTCATTCTTGACATCCATGTCCCCGGCGGCCAGGATGTCAAGATGATCGATATGATCAAAAAAGCGAGGGCAAACACAAAAATTCTGATATTCAGCGGATTACCGGAGGAAAAATATGCACTGAAATATGTACAGGCCGGGGCGGATGGTTATTTATCGAAGCGATCGGATCCGGGGATGTACAGGGAAGCGGTGTTGGCGGTGGCGAACGAAAAGAAATACCTCTCCGAGGCGGTCCGACAGCAACTGGTAACCCAGTTGCCGCAGAATTACAATAAAATCAAGCGACGGAAATGGATCGGATTGACGGACAGGGAACTGGAAATCAGCAGACTACTCATCAAAGGTTTGTGGACCAAGGAAATCGCTACCCAGTTGGAGCTGAAATTGAGTACCGTCAGTACCTTTAAGAAGAAGATTTTCCAGAAATGCGGCGTCACAAGCACAATCGAACTTTCTAAAATCATCGACGACGTTTCTGCTACGGCCTGTTAACCTTCGGCCTCTTGCCGGCCGGTTACCGCAACATCTCCATTTTCTCCGACAACGCTACCAGGTTATTCACTTGCAGCTTTTTGAACACATTCGCCTTGAATGTGCTGACAGTACTTTCTTTGAGGGCCAGCATTTCAGCAATGGCCCTTACTTTGTTCCCTTCCAGCAGCAGATTTACCACCAGCCGCTCCCGCGATGTGAGCAACTGCAATGGATTGTGGTCAGAAGCGTCCACGTTGGCAATCACCTGCGAAAGCAGGCTTTCCTGTATCGCTTTGCTGAAATACGTCTTCGAATCCAGCACCACATCCATTGCAATCCGCAGTTCGTCGCCGCAAACATCTTTGGACAAGAACCCGTGCGCACCGGATGAAACCGAAGGAAGCGCATAGGTAGCTTCGCTCATCGAGGAATACACGAGGATCTTGCCGCCCCGCACGATCGTCCGCATTTCCCGTATCGTGTGCATACTCCCGCCAGGGATGCCGATTTCTACGATTATCAGGTCAAAAAATTGGTTTTCAATGGCTTCCAGGGCTTGATCAAGCTGTGCCATCAGCGTAACCCTGGCTTGCGGTTTGTGGTCTTTTACTTCCCGTTTAATGGCCGATCTCATCAGAGGATGGCCGTCAATAACGAGCACTTTCATAGGTTACAGTGGGTTAACGCTTAAAATTGGTGTGGTTAAGTAAATGGCTCCCAAGCAACCATTTTCCAGCGTGTGTGTATAGTGTGCACGTTTTATTAAATCGAGATTACCAAAGTACAAACTTCGTTTCGCGCCGTCGTTAAAAACAAACGCTTATTGATATACGCATAAATCAGAATTGCCGGTATTCATAGTGTGGGGCTGAATTGTCATACCTGAGCCAAAACTAGTTAGAAATACGTCGTATTAGCTCGTATTGATCAAAAGTAGGCCATAGAAAGATTTCTATTAGTTTCAAAAACCAGCAGCTTTTTGCGACAGTTCAAAGGTATCTGTCACATTCATTTTCTTGTAAATGCGCTTTTTGTAAGTGCTTATCGTGTTGCATTTCACGTTGAGCAGAGACGCGATCTCCGTTGTCGATTTGCCCTGTACCACCTGGTTCATTACTACCCGCTCGCGCTTTGAGAGCATTTCCAGCGATTCAAGGCCTTGTTTCTGATGGTTCGAATCCATCATCGGAATCAGTGAAGCCTGCAAATCCACGCTCAGATACTTACCGCCGAAGCCGACAATAGCAATAGCCCTGGCGAGATCCGCGGGCTTTTCGCGTTTCATAATGAACCCGTCGGCACCGGCCCGAAGCGCGGGGAGTGCAAATATCCGCTCCGACAGGCCAGAGTAGAATAATATAGAAACACCCGACTTGACGGATCGAAGCAGCTGGATGATCTCAGACGGCACCAGTCCGTCCATTTTCACTTCCGTAATCACCAGTTCGATATCAGGATTTTCCCTGAGAACGCTCCTGGCTCTTGTCAGGTCCGCTGCCTCAAAAAGGCTGTAATCGTCGGAAATGGTTTCCAGAAACAGCCGCATTCCGGTGCGCAGCAGCGTTTGGTCGTCTATGATGAGGATTTTCATATGGTAAGGCCAATGGGCCGGTCAATACAGGCAACAGGCGCGCCGTGGACGCGATGTAAAGGAGAAAAAAGTTATACCGGTGACATCGGTAAAAGTAAGGTGAAATGCCTTTTGTTACAATGACCCCATGGCGAATAAGGCGTAGAATGATTTCTATGCTTTCGAAGCAGATACTTACGATGATCTGTCATCCTTTTATTATTGGCAGTTGAGCGATTTCGCTTACTTTGCCTGGAAATCCAGATATGCCTAAACCATTAGTAGACATTCAGTGAATGCTCGGATACAAGAGAACGCCATGACATCAGGTTCTGTCGGCCGTGTCATGAGGCGGATAGGAATGTGTGTCTGTATCTTATTACAAATTCCCGCATTGCGGGGCGTAGCGCAGCAGCCTAAATATACCCTCCGGCACTATACCAGTGAAAACGGCCTGCCTCAGAATTCGGTAGCCACCATTGCGCAGGATCGTGACGGCTTTATCTGGCTGACAACCTATAACGGACTGGTCAGATTCGACGGACAGGCGTTCCTTACATTCGGTAAAACCGGGCTGGGATTGAAGAGTAATATGTTCGTAGGCTTTCTCCCCGATGCCGGCCGGTTGTACGCGCTAACGAACGAGCACGATTATGTTAAAATCACGGATGGCCAAGCCCTAAGTGAAGTGCCCTCGCCGGTTAAAC
>DATMSL010000498.1:0-10210 GCA_035565435.1 Dyadobacter sp.
TGGTGAATTTGGTCAAATATTCAGCGAAGGAAGCGCATTCCGAGAACCTGGCCAAGATTAAAAGCTACCTGGCTTCCCCGCCGGAGACGGTCGAGGAAGCCGTAGCGCTTTGGAGAACCTTTTACGATCCTTCTTTGAAAACAATTTAGGGCTTTGGATTAAAATCCGAAGGTAAGGTTGCACGCGCCTCTGGCGCTCCTATTGCCTGGGTTTTAACCCGGGGATTCAAATTTTTTAATGATTGACCATTTTAAGGGCGCCTTCACTGTACCTTGCTCCGGTGTCGGGGTAGCGGGCAATGAGGGCGTCGATGGTTTTCAGGTCGTCGGCTGAAAGGCTTACCTCGAGTGCGCCAGCATTCTCTTCCAGGTATTTGCGTTTTTTGGTGCCTGGGATCGGGATAATGTCGTCGCCTTGCGCGAGTACCCACGCGAGCGCTAGTTGGGCAGGTGTACATTGCTTGCCCGCAGCGATTTCGGCAAAGCCGCTTACGAGTCTGGCATTATTGTCGGCAACATCCCCCTGGTACCGCGGCAAAGTGCGGCGGAAGTCGCTTTCTGCAAGCGTTTCCGTGTTTAATGTGTTGGTGACGAGCCCCCTGGCCAACGGCGAGTAAGGGACCAGCGAAACGCCCAACTCCCGGACCGTATCGAGGATTGTTCCCTCCACATCACGGGTAATGACCGAATATTCGCTTTGCAATGCGGCAATCGGATGCACGGCGTGGGCTTTGCGAATGGATGCCGCGGAAGCTTCACTCAGGCCGAGGTAGCGTACTTTGCCTTCCTTAACCAGCTCGGCCATGGCGCCAACCATTTCTTCCACAGGTACGTTCGGGTCAACGCGGTGGGCGTAATAGAGGTCGATAGTGTCGATTTTCAGTCTTTTCAGGCTGTTTTCTACGGCGACCTTCATCCAGGCGGGCGAACCGTCGAAATAGGCGCCGGCGGAGTTGCGGGGTGTGCCGGCCTTGTCGCCGTAGCGGAACCCGAATTTGGTAGCTATGAAAATTTTGTCGCGGTTCGGTACCAGTACTTGCGATATCAGTTTCTCGTTTTCGCCGTCTGCGTACATGTCGGCGGTGTCCCAGAAATTGATCCCGAGGTCGAGGGCGCGGTGAAGCGTGGCAATACTCTCGGTGTCGTCGGTGGGGCCATAAGCGAAGCTCATGCCCATGCAGCCTAATCCGATGGCTGATAATTTTTCGTCTGTTTTTCCAAGGCTTCTGTATTGCATTTGTTTGTTGGCTATCGGCTTTTGGCCGGGTGGATAATGCAGTTTTCAGGATAATTCTGATGGTACAAAGCTACTCCTGAGCGGCGGACGCCGCTTTATAGTTTTCAAACAGATCTTTATAAAAATCACACAGCCTTAGCGCGTACGTTTCCGGGAGTAAGGCCAGTCTGTTTTTTAAAGAAAATGTTGAAATAGGCAGGGTACTCGAAGCCCAGGCTATAAGCGATTTCCGACACGTTCCAGTCAGTATGGTTGAGCAGTGCCTGCGCTTCCTTGGTAATGCGTGCCGAAATGTGCTCCGTGGTGGTCTTTCCGGTAATTTCCTTAACAGAGCGGTTCAAATGATTGGCATGTACCGAGAGGCTTTGGGCGTAATCATTGGCGGTTTTCAGGCGCAATGCATTCTCCGGGGTGTCGATCGGGAATTGGCGTTCGAGCAGCTCCATAAATAAGGAAGTGATCCTGGCCGAAGCATTGATTTGCCGCTCAAATGTCTCCGCAGGCTGCATTTTCATAGCTTCATGAATGATCAGGTGCAGGTAGTTGCGCAGCATGCCATATTTATGCTGGTAGTCCGATTCGATTTCCGCCATCATCTTTTTGAAAATGAGAGAGAGCTCTTTTTGCTGCTGTTCATTCACAAAATACACCGGATTTGCCCCGATTTTGAATAATGGCGAATCCTGCAAAAAGTCTTTGCGTTCAGTGGGATGGACGAACGTTTCGGTAAACAAGGTAAACCAGCCGAGTTGCGATTCCGAGATCGCTTCCCACGAGTAGGGCACCATCGGGTTCGAAAAAAGCAATGCGGGGCGGTCTATCTCGATCCATTTGTCGGCATAATGCAAGCGGCCGGTGCCTATAATGAACGAAACCTTATAAAAGTCGCGGCGGCTGTATGGCGTCTTTTTATAGCACGAATTCCTCTCGAACACATTGAAATGTCCGAAGCCGGCATTGTTCAGCGACAAGTCCGCCGGATTGGCCTGCGGTACGCGACGGTAAAATTCCTGGATTGATTCGGTATGGCTCATGGTGTAATATTATAAAATTCAAATAACAGATGCAGCGGTGAAAGTTTCCTTGAGGCTGGAATTAATTGCTTTTTAATTTCGAAGTAAGTCGCTTTAAAGGAAGATTGGACTATATGTTTTGTGCAAAAATGGATCACGAGGGTAGTCCGGATGGTACCTAAATTTGATTGTTAAGCAGTCAGGTGTAGACAAGTGTAGTTGTGTCATGCTTATTACCCCTGACCATTCTTGACGATATCTGACCAAAACAAATCACTTCCATTATTGGTACCTACTATGTCCCACCGCAAACCAACCAGTGAACTAACCCCGAAGGCCTTCGCGGCTGTGCGGGAACTTGAAAAGTACGTGGCCTCCACAGGCCTCGACAAAGTGCATTACAAACTGATCAAAATCCGCGCCTCGCAGATTAACGGATGCGGATTTTGCCTGGATATGCACGCACGCCAGGCCCGTGAAATGGGTGTGAGCGAGCAGCGTATCTATATGTTAAGCGCCTGGCGCGAGGCGAATATTTACACGGAAGAAGAAAAGGCAATTCTGGCACTCACCGAGCAAGTGACGCTCATCAGTCAGGGCGGTGTGAGCGACGAGGTCTACGGGCGGGCGGTAGCATTGCTCGGGGAGGAGTATACCAAAGCCGTGGTAATGGGTGTGGTGGCGATCAGTGCCTGGAACCGCATTATGATTACCGACCAGGTGGCGGTCAACGCAGAGAGCTATGTTTAACAGTCGCCCTATTCAGATGAGCAGCCAGTCGGAAAAGGCCGATTTGCTCAAAAAGCTGCACCATAGTGGAAAAATGCTCGTGCTGCCTAATATTTGGGACGCAGCCGGCGCGGTATTGCTTGAAAGCCTGGGGTACCCGGCCGTGGCCACGGCTAGTGCCGCCATTGCGCGTGCTCACGGCTACGAAGATGGTGAGCGGATCCCATTTGATTTCCTGCTGGGCATTGTAGCTCAAATCGTGAAAGCGGTGAACGTGCCGGTTACGGTAGATATCGAAGCAGGTTATGCAGCCGACAACGAAATGCTGAAGGCGAATATCCGTCGCCTGATCGCCGCTGGCGTGGCGGGTATCAATATCGAGGATTCTGATGTGCGTACGCGTGAACTGCTGCCGGTTGGTGAGCAGGTGGAAAAGCTGAAAGTGATCGGACGGGTAGCAGAAAGGGAAAATACGAGGTTGTTTATTAATGCCCGTACCGATGTTTTTCTCCTGAATCCTGAATTGCCGCAAGACCAAAAGCTAGCAGTGGCGATCGAGCGCGGCCGCGCGTATGTGGAAGCGGGCGCCGACGGTATTTACCCGATCTTCGCGACGGGGGAAGAGACGCTCAAGACGTTGGTGAATGCATTGAAAGTACCTATTAATGTAATTGCCAAAAACGACGCCCCTGATCTGGATGTGCTTCAAAGGCTGGGCGTGGCACGTGTGAGCTTCGGGCCGAACGTGCATCGGGCGACGCTGTTGTCGATGGAGGCGTTGTTGAAAGATGTAAAGGAAAGTCTCAGCCATAAACCGGTTACGGACTTGCTCATATGACGCGATGATGGCTTTTTACGTATAGTATAGAAATCTCCCGGAGGCCGCGACCGGGAGATTTTCTATTTTTAGATCAAAATTAGGAGTTACTTTGTACCGATATCCAGCGAACTTAATCCCTTATCACGCTCAGCGCTATGCAGGAGGACATTCTTTTTCAGATCAGCAACAAATTAAAGGAAATCAGGAAAAGTAAGGGAGTTACCCTTCAGGAGATTGCCGACGAGGCGGGCGTGACGAAAAGCCTTGTATCCCAGATCGAAAACAGCCGGACGATCCCCTCGTTGCCGGTGATGCTGGGGTTGATCAAGGCATTGGATATTGACCTGAATGTGTTTTTCAAGGATATCATTTCAACTGCACCGGGCGAAAGTGTGCTGGTCCGGCGGAAAGAGGAATACCAGCCTTTTACCAAAGAAAACGCGAAGGGGTACTTCTATCAGCGCATTTTCAGCAAGCAATTCAAGGACAACCATATCGACGTAGTGCTGCTGCGACTCGAAAAGGATGCGAAGCGGCCGATGGTACGTACCAATGCATTCGAATTTAAATATGTGCTTTCAGGCGCGGTGGAATACACTGTTGGGAAAAATAAATATATTCTGAACCAGGGTGATTCCATGTTTTTTGATGCAAACGAGCTGCACAACCTCAAATGCAATGATTGTGATGAAGCGGTGTTGCTGGTTATTTACTTCTTCAACGAAGCTCAATAGGCCTTTCGGAAAACTCTTCTTGTTAAATATTAATTAACATTTACTTAACTTCTAACTGAGATTGGTTCGCTAGTTTTGCGGTGGACGAGATTTTGTTATGCTTAATTTTTAATATTAGTTAACTTTTTCTTGTGCATTAAAAGGATTTACGATATTTTTCAGCTGTAAAACAATGTCAGCTCGGAAGTAGTGGAATGATAGAGTTAAATTTAACTAAACATTTTGACTCGACAATCCCAGTTACCGAGAAGCATGCATTGTTTATGAGAAAGTTTAGGATTAGTTCACCAATTATACCAAGTGAGATGTCGATAGAACTGGTAGTTTTCGATATGGCAGGCACGACTGTCAGGGATAAGAATTTTGTAGGGATTGCATTTCAGCAGGCGATGCGATCGCAGGGATATGAGATCGCGATCGAGAATGTAAACCCGCTGATGGGTTACGAGAAGCCGCTGGCTATTAAAATGATGCTCGAAGTGCGGGAGTCCGATAAATCGAAAATTACGGCGGAACTGGTGGATACTATACACGCGCACTTTGTGAACGGGATGATCGCGTTCTATCAAACGACCACCGAAATTGCACCGCTGCCGCATGTGGAAGAAACTTTTGCCGCGCTCCGTGAGCGAGGTATCAAAATTGCATTGAACACCGGGTTCTCCCGCAACATTGCTGATGTGATCGTGAGCCGGTTGGGTTGGGGAGATAAGATCGATTGCCTTGTAGCCAGCGATGAAGTGCCTTACGGGCGTCCTTATCCAGATATGATCCGTAAAATCATGGCTGAATTGGGAATTGCGTCTGCCGAGCGTGTTGCCAAGGTGGGTGATACCGAAGTGGATATCAATGAAGGGATTAATGCGGGATGTAAGTACGTAATCGGGATTACGACCGGCGCATTTACCCGCGAGGAGTTGCTGCCTTACAAACCCACGCATATCATCGGCGATATCGCCGAAGTGCCGGGCATCATCTCGGCCAGTCACGAAATGGCTGTCTAACGGTAATTCACTCACATTTATATCAGATTTAAAAAGCATGAGCAAATCTGCGATTGTCATCGGCGCGGGGATAGTAGGGTTGGCGACGGCAAGGGCTTTGGCCACAAGAGGTTACCAGGTAACAGTTATCGAGCGTTCTTCCCAGGCCGTGGGGGCATCCATCCGCAATTTCGGGATGGTATGGCCGATCGGCCAGCCGGAGGGGGCACTATATGAAAGGGCATTGCACGCCAAAAGCATCTGGAAAGAGGTGCTGGCGGGCGCGAAATGCTGGTCGCAAGAGGCGGGAAGCCTGCATATGGCCTACCAACAGGATGAGCTGGAAGTGATCCAGCAGTTTGTCGAGGTAAGTCCTTACCGTCCTGTCAGTTTTCTGAATGCGGAACAAACGCTCGCGAAATCGCCGGCTGTGAATCCCGACGGGCTGTTGGGGGCGCTGTATTCGGCGGATGAAATGATTGTCGACCCGCGTGAGGCTATTGCGGCGATTCCTGGTTATCTCACTGCGGTATTGGGCGTTACATTTATCTGGAATACAGCGATTTCAAAGGTGGCATATCCCGCTGTGTTTTCGGGCTCGAAAAGCTGGTCGGCTGACGAGATCTTCGTTTGTAGCGGGCAGGATTTTGAAACGCTTTACCCGGAACAGTTTTCAGCGGCACCCCTGACCAAGTGCAAGTTGCAGATGATGCGCCTCGAAGCGCAGCCTGACGACTGGCGCATCGGCCCGGCACTATGCGGAGGATTGTCTTTCATTCACTATCACGGATTCAAAGCGGCGGCATCACTGCCCGGTCTGAAAGCCCGATATGAAAGCGAATATGCCGAATACCTCCAATGGGGCATTCACGTCATGGCATCACAAAACGGCCTGGGCGAGATCACAGTGGGTGATTCACATGAGTATGCACTCACTTTCGATCCGTTCGACCGGGAGTTTATCAATACCATGATCCTCGATTACCTGGGTACATTCGCGCAGTTCAAGTCGCCGAAGGTGTTCCAGAGCTGGCACGGGATCTACCCTAAAATGACGAACGGGGCGACGGAGATTGTCTTAAAGCCCGAAAGCGGCGTGACGATCATCAATGGTCTCGGCGGAAACGGCATGACCCTTTCGTTTGGTCTTTGCGATGAAGTAGTTGGTGGAAATTTCCGATCCTAAATTCTGATATATGCTTGCAAAAGTTTCCTTCGCATTAGCGGCAGCCTCGTTGCTGCTGACCGCATTTCATCCCCGGTTCGAAGAAGCTTCGTCGGGACAGGCCGGGCCTGACGAAAAGCCGGCAGGTATCGAACACGTCATTGTGATTGGTGTCGATGGGTTGAGTCCCGACGGTATCAAAAAGGCCGAAACGCCAAATATCGACCGGATGGTGGCCAACGGTGCGGTGAAATGGAACGTGCGGACGGTGCTTACCTCTGCAAGCAGCCAGAACTGGGCGTCGATGATCATGGGTGCGGGCCCGGAGCAGCACGGGATTATCAACAACGACTGGGAGCTGGACAAGCATACGCTCCCACCCATTGCGCAGGAGGCCGACGGTCGTTTCCCGACGATTTTCAGCATCTTACACAAAGCAAAGCCCGGCGCGGAAATCGGTACCGTGTATCATTGGGGCGGTTTTGGGAGGTTATTCCAGAAGAATGCTGTGAATTACGACAGGCATTTCTCCACCGAAGATTCCACTGCCACCGATTTTATTCAGTATATCAAAAATAAAAAGCCTGTGCTAGGCTTCGTGCATTTCGATCACGTAGACCACGCCGGTCATCACGACGGCCATGGTTCGGTGCCGTATTATCAGTCCGTTACGAAGGCGGATTCATTGATCGGCAAAATTCTGGCGGGCATTAAGGATGCCGGCATTGCCGAAAAAACGCTGGTAATCCTCTGGGCCGACCATGGCGGAATTGGTAAAGGTCATGGCGGCGCCACACCGCAGGAGGCAGAGATAGCGGGGGTGTTTTATGGGGCCGGCGTGAAGAAGGGTTATTCTGTTCAACAGCAAGTTTATACTTACGACCTTGCTTCGACGATCGCATTTGTGCTGGGCGTAGAGCAGCCCTATGCATGGATCGGTCGTCCGGTGAAGCCGGGTTTTAATGGGTTTGATGAACCTAAAAACCTCTGGCTCGGCGAAAAACCGTAAATTGGCTCAAAGCATAAAACCCTGAACCTGCGCATGGCAGCTGTACACAACCGAACGGAAGGCGACATTAATTTATCATCCGCGCGTCAGGACTGGTATGCGGTTATCAGCGACCCTGAAACCTCGGGTTACCTGCATGAAGATGCGGAGTATTTTCTCCACCAATCGCTTTCTACACCCTGCCTGGATGTGCTCGCTTCCTGCGAAGGCATTTACCTGACCGACGTTCAGGGTAAGCGCTACATGGATTTTCACGGCAACAATGTGCATCAGCTTGGCTACCGGCACCCTTATGTGATCGAAAAGCTGAAAGAGCAAATGGATATCCTGCCGTTTTCACCGCGCAGGTATACCAATGTTCCGGCCATTGAGCTGGCCAAAAAGCTTGGTAATCTCATGCCCGGCGACCTCAATCGTGTGCTTTTTGCACCAGGAGGCACGTCGGCGATCAGCATGGCTTTGAAACTGGCCCGCATCGTAACGGGCAGGCATAAAGTAGTGTCGCTCTGGGATTCATTTCACGGCGCTTCACTGGATGCTATTTCGGCGGGTGGTGAGCTCGATTTCCGGAAAGACATGGGGCCGCTGATGCCCGGTGTGGAGCGTATTCCGCCGCCCATGACCTACCGCGGCCCATTTGTCGCGGCCGGAAACGGTGATGTCCCATATGCCGATTATCTGGAATATGTCATTGAAAAGGAAGGTGATATCGGTGCTTTTGTGATTGAAACTATCCGTAATACCGATGTGCAGATTCCCTCGCAAGCCTATTGGAAGCGCGTGCGTGAGATTTGTACGAAACATAAAGTGCTCCTGATTCTGGATGAAATTCCGATCGCATTCGGGCGGACGGGGAAGATGTTCGCCTTCGAGCATTACGGCTTCGAGCCGGATATCGTGTGCCTGGGTAAGGGGCTTGGCGGCGGTGTGATGCCGATGGCCGCCATTGTGGCGCGCGATAGCTATAATGTGGCGCAGAGTGTTTCGCTGGGGCATTTCACACATGAGAAAAGTCCGCTCGGGAGTGTGGCTGCATTGGCGATGCTGGATTTTATCGAGCGGAGTGGTCTGCTTGCCAAGGTGAATGCCGACGCAGAATTTATGCGTGTGGAGCTGGAAAAACTGAAAGACAAATATCCGCTCATCGGCGAGGTACGCGGCATTGGGCTGCTGTGGGGTGTGGAACTGGTGAAAGACCGCGGGACGAAGGAAAAGGCCGTGCTGGAAGCCGAAACGGTGATGTACGAATGTCTTAAAAACGGTTTGAGCTTCAAGGTATCGCAAGGGAATGTGGTGCAGCTTTCGCCGCCACTCATTATCACCCGCGAGCAATTGACAGAAGCATTGCAGATTCTGGAAAAAGCCATCGAAACGGCTTCGGTTTTGGTATAGAAAACTCAACACTTAACCATATGCGCCTGAAAGAAGCACTTACGCGATCGAATACGTTTTTTGTCAGTTGGGCGGTTATCGCTTCGTTCGGGGCTTATTTCTGCATGTACGCTTTTCGCAAGCCGTTTAATGCGGGGCTTTATCAGGGACTGGAACTCGGCGAGGTGAGCTACAAGGCTATCCTGATCATTTCACAAGTGGCGGGTTACATGCTTTCCAAGTTTGCGGGGATTAAAGTGATTTCTGAATTAAAGCATAATGCGCGCATCAGGCTGGTAGTCGGGCTGATTCTCGTAGCCGAGCTTGCATTGCTGTGTTTTGGGCTGGTCCCGTATCCCTACAATTTCGTTTTTATGTTCATGAACGGCTTGCCGCTCGGGATGGTCTACGGCGTGGTGTTCAGCTTCCTGGAAGGCCGCCGGTTTACAGAAATGCTGGCGATGGGGTTGAATATCAGTGTAGTGGTGGCGTCGGGGATTCTCAAAACAACCTATATCGAAGTCCACGGCCTGTTTCCCGGCATTTCGGAATTCTGGATGCCGTTTTTTATGGGGCTGCTTTTCCTGCCGCTGTTTCTGATGTTCGTATGGATGCTTTCGGTGATTCCCAAGCCGACAGCCGAAGACATTGCCTTGCGTACGGAGCGCGTGCCTATGACGAGCGCGGACAAGCGGCTCGTGATGCGGCAATTTGGCTTCCCGATCGTTTGTCTCGTTATTTTCTACGCCACGCTGGTAGTAGTGCGCGATTTCCGCGACAATTTCACTATCGAAATCTGGAACGAGATCGATTCGCATTGGGGTAGCAGTGTGCTCACCACCACCGAAATGATCACGGGAATCGTGGTGCTGGTGATCATCGGCGGACTGGCATTTGTGCGGGATAACCTCACGGGCTTCAAGCTCACATATCTCATTCTCTTCGCGGGGATCACCCTCATAGGCGTAGGGACTTTGTTGTTTGAAAAGTCGGTGATCAGTGGTTTCGACTGGATGCTGATGGTCGGTTTGGGCTTGTTCCTGGCTTATACTGTGCTGCAAACCGTCGTTTTTGAGCGTATGATCGCATTGTATCGGCTCAAAGCCAATGCAGGGTATTTTGTATACATCTGTGAGAGTATCGGCTATAT
>DATMSL010000499.1:0-13191 GCA_035565435.1 Dyadobacter sp.
CTTTCGGGTTCTGGAACCATAAGGACAAAATACTGAAAGAGCGCATTTTTGGTCTGACGAACCGCGAGTCGAATCACGGGGAAGATGTGAAGGAGATGTATTATTATCTCGACAGCACGCCGACGCATTCGTATACTAAAATGCTGTATAAGTATCCGCAGCAACCGTTTCCGTATGATAATCTGCGCCAGGAAAATGGCCGGCGGGGCAAGCAGGACCCGGAATACGAAATCATGGACACGGGTGTGTTCGATAACGACGAGTATTTCGATATTTTCATCGAGCACGCAAAAGCCGACGAAGAAGATATCCTGATGAAAGTAACGGTTTTCAACCGGGGCAAGGAAGATGCGCCGATTACCGTATTGCCGCAAATCATGTTCCGGAATACCTGGTCGTGGGGGTATGAAGCATTCAATTACAAGCCGATCATGAACGGCATTTCAAACCGCCTGATCGAAGTAACGCACCGGAAACACGGGAAATATAACCTTTACCTCGACGGCGCGGATGAATTGCTCTTCTGCGAGAATGAAACGAACTTCAAAAAACTTTACGGTACGGCGAACAATACCGCTTATCCAAAGGACGGCATCAACGACTACATTGTAAGCGGCCAGAAATCGAATACGGTTAACCCGAACAATATTGGTACAAAAGCGGCTGCCCGTTTTACCCGGACAATTAAGGGCGGCGAAAGCGCTACTTTTCGCTTGCGATTTGTAAACCATTCCATTTCAGAACCTTTCGGTGGCTTTGAAGATTTTTTTAACAAAAGGATCCGCGAAGCCGATGAATTTTACGATGACCTACAGCGCGACGTAACAGACGCCGACCTCCGCTCGATCCAGCGGCAATCCTACGCCGGGATGTTGTGGAGCAAGCAATTCTACTATTATAATGTATATGAATGGCTAAAAGGCGACCCTGCACAGCCGGGGCCTAACCAGGGCCGGAAGTGGGGCCGCAACTCGGGCTGGAAGCATTTATATGCGGCCAATATCATTTCAATGCCCGACAAATGGGAATACCCGTGGTTTGCAGCCTGGGATCTGGCCTTCCATTGTGTGCCGCTGGCACGTGTGGATGCCGATTTTGCCAAAAGGCAACTCGAAATCCTCCTGCGCGAGTACTACATGCACCCGAACGGGCAGATACCCGCGTACGAGTGGAATTTCTCCGACGTAAACCCGCCGGTCCACGGATGGGCGACCTGGAAAGTCTATGAGATCGACCGGGAGCAGAACAATGGCGTAGGGGATATTGAATTTTTGGAGAAGATATTCCATAAACTGCTGCTCAACTTCACCTGGTGGGTCAACCAGAAGGACGATACCGGCAACAACATTTTCAGCGGCGGCTTCCTCGGCCTCGATAACATCGGGGTATTCGACCGCTCGACGCCTATGCCATTCGGCGGCAAGCTGCAACAGGCCGATGCGACAGGCTGGATGGCGATGTATACGTTGAATATGCTCCGTATTTCGGTGGAAGTGGCGCTGGTACACGGCGTTTACCAGGATATGGCTTCCAAATTCTTCGAGCACTTCCTGCACATTGCAGGTGCAATGGAGTCGATAGGAGGCAAGAACTCGTCGATCAGCCTTTGGGATGAGGAAGACCAGTTCTACTATGACGTGATCCATATTCCGAATGGGCAAAGCATACTATTGAAAGTCCGCTCAATCGTAGGCTTGATACCGCTATTTGCGGTGGAAATCCTTGACCCGCAAAATCTGGACAAGCTCCCTGTGTTTAAGCGTCGCGTTGAATGGGTGTTAGCCAACCGCCCGGATCTCGCGAGACTAATTTCCCGCTGGTTTGAATCAGGGAAGGGAGAAAACAGATTGCTGTCGATCCTGCGCGGCCACCGGATGAAAATGATCATGAAGCGGATGCTCGACGAGAGCGAATTCTTGTCCGATTACGGCGTGCGCGCGTTATCCAAATACCACGAGGAAAATCCATACAAGTTTTATATCAACGGGGAGGTATTGCAGGTTGATTACACGCCTGCCGAGGCTTTGACCGACATTATGGGCGGTAACTCCAACTGGCGCGGGCCGATCTGGTTCCCGCTCAACTACCTCATTTTTGACTCATTGATGAAATTCCACACCTATTACGGTGAGGATTTCATGATCGAATACCCGACGAATTCGGGCAACCTTACGACGATCAAAGACGCTGCATTGGCCATTGCCTGCCGGTTGATCGACATTTTCAAGAAAGATTCGGAAGGAAAGCGCGCGGTATACGGTCATGATGAGAAAATGCAGAAAGACCCTAACTTTAACGATCACGTGCTGTTTTACGAATATTTCCACGGTGATAATGGCCGCGGGTGCGGGGCGAGCCACCAAACGGGTTGGACGGGCCTTGTTGCCGAGTTGATTCACAAAACTGCGAAAGAGCAGTTCTCGGCAATTGAGAAAGAGCCGATGGAGGTTAGTAAATAAGGACGGTACATACATTTTAAAATTCTCTTAATTAATTCTATTTAACTGATTATGACTGCAAAATTGGAACCGAATGTAATGACCAAAGTGAGCAGCTGGCTCAACGGTGATTATGATATCGATACGAAACAATCCATTCAACAACTGATCGATGAAGGCAACGATACTGAACTGACGGATGCGTTTTACAAAGACCTGGAATTCGGAACCGGCGGATTGAGGGGCCTTATAGGAATCGGTTCCAACCGTATGAACCGCTACACGGTGGGTACGGCTACACAAGGTTTGGCGAACTACCTCAACCAGGCATTCCCGAACGAGGAAAAGAGTGTGGCGGTGGCTTATGACAGCCGTATCAAATCCGACGAATTTGCGAAGATTATCGCGGATATTTTCTCGGCGAATGGTATCTCGGTATACCTTTTCGAAGCGCTGCGCCCAACGCCTGAGCTTTCTTTCGCGATCCGTTTGCTGGGTTGTAAAAGCGGGGTAGTCGTAACGGCGTCGCACAACCCGAAAGAATATAACGGCTACAAGGCCTACTGGACCGACGGTTCGCAGGTTGTTGCGCCGCACGATACCAACATTATCAACGAAGTAAATGCGATCACGTCGATCGACCAGGTGAAATTTGATGGCGATGCCTCCAAAATCACCAAAATCGGGGCCGATGTGGACGAGAAATATATCGACCACATTCTTTCACTTTCGATTTCGAAAGGTGCATTGGAGCGTCAGAAAGGCCTTAAAATCGTTTACACCCCATTGCACGGAACCGGTGTGACGTTGGTGCCGCAATTGCTGGCCAAAATGGGTTTTGAAGCCGTAACCGTGATCGAAGAGCAGGCAGAGCCGAAAGGCAACGGCCAATTCCCGACGGTCGTTTATCCAAACCCGGAAGAAAGCGAAGCGATGTCCAAAGCTGTTGAAAAGGCGAAGGAAATCGATGCGGACCTGGTATTGGGTACCGACCCTGATTCCGACCGCGTGGGTATCGCGGTGAAAAACCACCACGGGGAAATCCAGCTCCTGAACGGAAACCAGACTGCCAGCGTGCTCATTTATTATCTCCTGAATGCGTGGAAAGATGCAGGAAAGCTCACCGGAACGCAGTTTGTGTGTAAAACCATCGTTACTACCGACCTGATCGACAAAATGGCGGCGGCTTACGATGTGAAATGCTATAATACGCTCACCGGCTTTAAATATATCGCACAGGTAATCCGTGAGAAAGAAGGCCAGGAGCAATTTATCGGCGGCGGTGAAGAAAGCTATGGCTACCTCATCGGCGACGCGGTACGTGATAAGGATGCGATCGCTTCCTGCGCGATGATCGCGGAGCTTACGGCTTATGCGAAAGACAAAGGCCTGAGCCTCTTCGATATGCTGATGGAAATCTACAAACAGTTTGGTTTCTACTATGAAGGCCTGATCTCTCTGACCAAAAAGGGTAAATCAGGTGCCGACGAAATCCAGCAGATGATGGCTGATTTTCGTGCTAACCCGCCGAAAACTATCGCAGGATCGCCGGTGGTGAGAATGGACGATTATAAAGCGTTGACCACGACCGATTTTAAGTCGGGTAGTACGGTTGCTATTCCATCTGGTGAAATGGGTATCGAATCATCGAACGTATTGCAGTTCTTCACGGAAGACGGTACGAAATTCACTTGCCGCCCATCCGGTACGGAACCTAAGATCAAGTTCTACGTAGGTGTACGCGCTGCGTTGGAAAAGAACGAGGATTTCGACAGCGTTTATGCTTCTTTGAAAGATAAGGTGAAGGCAATCGGCGAGGAACTGAATTTGAAATAATGCCTTTGATAGTTTAATAAAATGCGAAGGCGGCTCATTTGGGCCGCCTTCTGTTGTTATTGGGCGTAAACCACAATGTATTTTCGCCTGGCATTATCTTCCAGTAAGGTTATCCGTTCGACTCCGGAAAATGGGATATTATTCAGCTCGGTAAATGTGGAAGGGTTTGTGTTCAGGTAGAAAGTGGCATTTTTATGGTATTCCGATACGTATAAAGTATTGTCGGCTGATTTGCCGAAACCGTTTTTGTTGTAAAAATTCTCAGCGGATGCTCCGGTCAGAACTTGCCGGGTAAATGTGCTTGCGGTGTGCGTTCCAAGGCTTTGCCCGAGCTTGTATTCGAAATAGGCGACTTCATTTTTCTTTGCGATAGCAAGGGCTTGTTGATAATCTTGTTCCATTTCCTTGCCGAGGGGATCGGGAGGGAGTTGTCCCATGCCGCTTTCGTGCCCCGCTATATATCCCGAGTAACCTTTCATGGGCTCAAACTCGCTGTTGCCGTGCTCTTCTCCTGTTCCAAATCCATTTTTGGTATTAATGCGGACTGATACGGCGGTAATGTATTTTTGTAATGGATCGAACTGCAGTTGATTGATCTGGAACTCTTGTCCGAATTTTTGAATCTCCGCTTTGATTTCATTGATATCCTCCCAGGTCATCATCGGTGTGATAGCCCAATACAAAGTTTGACCCACGATCTGCACGCCTTTCACTCTGGGTTGTTTGGCGCTTTGAACCGTGTCAAGCACCTGGCCGGCAAGCGTTGCGTGTAACGGGAGCGGACTGGCTTCTTCGTTTTTCGCCGCGTTTGAAACGGAATCTTTCATCACAACGGCTGGTAAGATCACTTCTCCCACTAGGGGCTTCACCAGCGGCCTGATCATCTCGGGTGCCAGCTCAACAATCTGTTCGCGATACGGCGCCACGAATGCGGATGAAATGTAAATCAATACCACCACAACCACATATTTGCCCCAAACCAGGTAATGCGAAGGCTTCCGGTTCATCATTTGAATGCGTTTTTTGAGTAACGACTGGGCAAATGAAGTGGTTAGGGGCAACTCCTGCGATTGCATTACTGCATTCAGCAGGTTGTATTGATATTGCTTCTTTTCAATACCATTGTCCAGCACGGCGCGGTCGGCCAGGTATTCTAGGTTTTCCTGCACTAATCTTTGATGAATCCATGCAAACGGATTGAACCACAGACAAATCTTCTGGAGCTCGGCCAGCAGCAAATCGGCGCTGTGCCATTGTCGCGCGTGTTCAGCCTCGTGCGCGATGATATTTTGTAGCTCTCGACCGGAATGCTTCGAAAGGTCAAGCACTATCCATTTGAAGAATGAAAACGGCGATGCACCGGTTACATGTAACACTGAAATGCTGTCGGGGTGCTCTTCGTTCCGGCCGCGCGCAATCAGCAGAAACAAGCGGCAGATCTGAAAAAGGAAATACCCTGCCATTACGAGCATGCCCGAAAAGTAAATAGCACTGACCCAATCTGCGGCGTTCATTAACGGTAGCGCTGCTTTTGCGGATGCGGCGAGAGGCTGGGATTGAATGGTCGCGATCGGTTCACTGAGGATCGGCAGCTTTCCTACTACTTTCGGAATGCTGTGGTGGAAGTCGGTTTGTACCCCCACAGGTCCCCAGCTGGGCAGGCTGATCAATGGTAATGTCCATGAGGCAGTTACATTGAGCCAGAGCAGCACACGGTTAAGCTTCGAAAATGTTTCAAACTGGATCAGCCAGCGATAGGCCAACGAGAGCACGGCCAGCACAAGGCTGACTTTCATGAGGTAAGGGATCAGCATAAGTCGGCGGATGAATGTGATACATCAATAATCTATTCTCCTTCTTCGATCATCCGGATGATCTCGCGCAGATCATCCGGTGTTACTTTTTCCTGCTTCGCGAAGTAGGCAACCAGGTCTTTGTAAGAATCGTTGAAATACCCTCCAACGACCTTGCCCAGTACAAAATGGTTCTGGTAATCCTCTTGCTTGACGACCGGGAAGTACTCATAGGTATTCCCGAATTGCCGGTGCGCTACGTAACCCTTTTCTTCCAGGTTCCGGATAATGGTCGAAACGGTATTGTAATGCAGCCTCGGCTCGGTGAAAAGCGGAAGCATATCTTTCACAAATGCAGCACCCAGCTTCCATAGCACCTGCATGACTTCTTCTTCTTTGTTGGTTAGCTTTTCAAGTTTCATATCATAAATATGAAACTATTTTTATAGTTAACAAACTATTTTTCTAGTAATAATATTTTTTTGAAGAAAAACTTGAAAAGAAATACATACACTCGGTGACGCCTAATGCACCGCTGGGTAATCAATATGTTACCTTTTGTTGTCTTACGATAACTATAAGTGATACTTTTTAAAGAACGAATTGTAAATTACATGTATCATATAACGACACCTAGCTAATTGATGATGAAAAAACTACTTCACAACAACGCAATGTTGCTGTGCCTGATGATGGCATTCTGCTGGAATGCCGTTCGGGCGCAAAACGGTCCGGTGACAGGGAAAGTCACGGACAAAGATGGAATCGAGATTCCCGGCGTCAGTGTGAGCGTCAAGGGGACCTCACAAGGCACTTCCACTAACGAAAAGGGCGAATACTCGGTGCAGGCCGGGCCGGGGGCTGTACTGGTATTCAGTTTTATCGGTTTCAAAAAGCAGGAGGTCGTTTTGGGCAATCAGCGGTCCAAAGTAAATGTGCAAATGGAAGCCGATGTGTCGATGCTCGATGAGGTAGTGGTGACTGCGCTCGGGCAGACGCAGGAGAAGCGGGCGATCGGCTATTCGGTGCAGTCGATCCGGTCCGATGAAATCAAAGAGTCGGGCAATCCGAATATGGTGGGCGCATTGCAGGGAAAGATTGCCGGGGCGGTAATCACCGGCTCGGGCGGTGCGCCGGGTGCCGGGGTAAATATCATTCTAAGAGGCATTACCTCGCTCAGCGGGAGTGCCGATAACCAGCCGTTGTTTGTGATCGACGGCATTATCATTAGTAATGCTACCACGGCCGGTAACCCATTGCCCAGTGCCGGTTCGGCCTCTCCCGGAGCCTCCGAGCAGTTTGCCAACACCAACCGCGCCGCCGATATCAACCCCGACGATGTCGAAAGCATTTCGGTACTGAAAGGTCCCGCGGCAACGGCACTTTACGGCTTGCGGGCTTCCAACGGCGCCATTATCATCACCACCAAGCGGGGAAAATCGGGGAAACTGAACGTCTCGTTGTCGCTGTCGGGTGGAGTGGATGTGCTGGGTAAATCGCCGGATATTCAGACGCGCTTCCTGCAAGGCCGTTTCGGGGAGTTCATTTCGCCAACGGAAGTACGCCAACGGACGCCTTACCAGTCGTTCGGACCGTCGATCATCGGTAACACTACCGACCGTATTTATGATAACTTCCGTGGGTTTTACCAAACGGGCTTTCGAACCAACAACAATATTACCCTCACTAAGGGAAGTGAAAGGGGCAATATTTATGTCTCGGCAGGGCATAACTACCAGCAGGGCATCGTGCCGGCCACCCATTTCGAAAGGACTTCTGCCAAAGTTGCCGGTACCTACAATTTTACGAAGCGCTTTTCGGCCTCAGGCTCGTTCAACTACATTCACTCGGGTGGAGAGCGCCCGCCGGCCGGTGACAAATCGGTTTTCAGTGCCTTGTCATACTGGCCGAATACCTATGACGTGAACGACTACCTGAATCCTGACGGATCTTACAAAAACCTGCTGCCTGGTTTTACGGACAATCCCGTTTACCTCGTCAAAAAGAGCCCGCGGATCGACGCAGTTAACCGCTATATCGCCGACGTTACATTGAACTACAACATTACCGACTGGCTGAGTGCCAAATACCAGATCACAATCGACACATTCAACGAGCGCCGCAAGCGGCAGGTCGATAGCACTTTCGATGTAGGCACCGCCGTCAAGGGATTTTTGATTAAGGAAAACATCAATTACCGCGAAATCAACTCTAATTTATATGTAACAGCCACGAAGCAGCTCAACGAAAACTGGAATGGCTCGCTGATGGTCGGTAATTCGGTGGTAGGCAGCAAGCGGCCCGATAGTTACTACGAACGCGGCGAAGGCTGGAAGGCACCTTTTACCGACGAGATCAGCAGCTACCGCAATCAACAGAAACGCTTTTATTCTCCGCTGCAATACCGGATTGTGAGCTTCTTCGCAGATGCCAAACTGAGCTACAAAGACATTCTCTACCTGAATGCGACAGGCCGCAACGACATCGTGTCGACGCTTCCTAAGGCCAATAACTCGTTTTTTTATCCTTCATTCAGTGCCGGGTATATTTTTACCGAAAACCTTCCGAAAAACAATATCCTGAGCTACGGAAAACTTCGCGCATCATGGGCGCAGGTGGGTAAGGGTACGGACCCGTATGTGATAGGCGTGTATTACGAGCTGGCCGACAATTTCCCGTTCGGTAACACGGTGCCGGGCTATATCCGCCGGTCTACAACTGCGGCGGACAATCTCAAACCCGAGCGTACCACTTCCATTGAGTTCGGTACCGAGCTGCGTTTTTTCAGGAACCGGCTGATGCTCGATGCGACTTATTTTACCATGGATAGCAAGGACCAGATTGTCCGTGCGCCGGTTTCGAATGTGTCGGGGTATTCCTTTTATTATACCAATATCGGCCTGATCCGCAACAAGGGCGTCGAGTTGCTGGCCACTTTCAAGCCGGTGACAACTGGCCGTTTTACCTGGGATATGTCATTGAATTTTACAAAAATGTCAGGTAAGGTGATCGAAATGCCGGATGAGCTTGAAGAAATCTCCTATTTCGATAATGGCAGCCGCGGCGTGCTGAAAGTGCGGGAAGGTAGCAAGCTCGGTGAGCTCTGGGGGCTCGATTACCTGCGTGCGCCGGACGGACAGTTGCTTATTCAGTCGAACGGTTTCCCGCTTACCAGCCAGGTGACTGTGCCGTGGGGCAATGCATTACCCGATTGGACAGCCGGCCTTACCAACAGCTTCAACTACCGCGGACTGGGTCTTTCGTTTCTGCTCGAATGGCGGCAGGGCGGTGACGTGGTCGATCTGGGCGAACGCAACGCATTTCGCGCGGGGTCGATTGAAATTACAGGCCGGCGTTATGAACGGGTCGTATTTAAAGGGGTAGTTGAACAAAAAGGGGCCGACAACTCGGTAACATACGTGCCGAACACCAAATCGGTGGTGCTCGACGATGCATTCTACAACCCCTCGACGGCGCGTTACATGGGTAACTCAGCGCAATTTAATATCCAGGATGGTTCGTGGTTCCGCCTGCGGACTGTGAGCCTGTCCTATGCGATTCCCAAAGCGGCATTGGCCCAATCGATTTTCAAGGGCGGTGTTCGATTCAATTTTACCGGTACAAACCTCTTTTTGAATACGCCGTTCCGTGGATATGATCCGGAAGCCCTCACGTTTGGCTCCGGAACCAACATCATCGGTTTTGTGGGACGGAACAATCCGGCTACACGCAGTTTTCAGTTGGGTGTCAATGTCAATTTCTAGGAAAACATGAAAAATATCAGATACATATTCAAAATACTGCCTTTGCTGAGCCTGTTGCTGACGGCCTGTGATAAATTCCTGGACGTCAATACCGACGAGACCCTCAAAGGCGACGCGACCATGCAGGAGCTGCTCCCTACCGCCCAGTTCTATACCGCTGAGGCGAGTTTTCAACAGGCTTATGTCGCCTGCCAGTACGCGCAGCAACTGGGCAGTGCACTGGGTGCCAACGGGATCGACACCTATGCCGAAACGGACAATACGCTGGGCTGGTCAAACCTTTATCTCTACGCATTGCCGCAACTCAATGCCATTATCAAAAAAGGACAGGAGGAAGTCTCGCCGGCTTATGTGGGCATTGCGAAGGTGCTTACGGCTTATAATCTGGGCCTCGCGACCGTCAATTGGGAGAACGTGCCATACAGCCAGGCTGATCAGAAGAATTTCTCCCCCGCGTACGACACGCAGGAACAGATATATGCGACCATTAACAAACTCCTCGACGAGGCGGTGACAGAGCTCAGCGGCACCACCGGTGCCAAGCCTGGGCAGGACGACCTCATTTACCAGGGAGACCTGGGTAAATGGACCCGGCTGGCTTATTCGCTGCGCGCCCGCTACCTTTGGCACGGTTCGCTGCGGAATCCCCAACAAGCCGCACAGGGGGCACTTGCGGCATTGGAAAAGGGCATGAAAGGAAATGAGGATGACTTTCAATTGCAGTACAATTCTAAAAACCTCAGCCCCTGGTACAGCAAAGTGGCTATTCCGAATACGACGGGAAACCTTTCGGTCACGTTTTCGAATACTGTTGTGGATCTTTTTAATGGCGCCGCGCAGGGCATTACGGACCCCCGCTTGTCGAAAGTGATTGGTTTGAAAAACAACCAAACAGTCTATTCCGGCGTGATACCGGGCTCTGGCAGCGGCTCCACTGTCGATTTGAATAACAAAGCATGGCATTCGAATATTAACTCGCCACTCGTCATGATGACTTATTCCGAGTTGAAAGGGATCGAAGCGGAGGCGAGATTGGCTGGTAATGCAGGCGGAGGTACCTCGGACGCCGGATATGCGGCTTATCAGGAAATGATTTCTGCTAATATGAAAAAAGTAGGTGTTGAACAGGCTGATATCGACAAATTCCTGAAAGACGCGAAGGTCGACATAGGTGCTGCCAAGCTGACGGCAAAGCAAATCGTTACCGAAAAATTCAAATCCATGCTGCTTATCGGAGACATCTGGACGGATATCCGCAAATATGACTATCTGGATTTCCCGATGCCGACCAATCCGAACCCCGATTTGCAGGGCAAACGCATTCAGCGGATGAAATACCCCGATTCGGAAATTACCCGGAACTCCAAAACTGTGCTTGCTAACCAAAAAGATCCTGAAGTGCGGATGTGGCTGATCAACAAATAGATTTTTAAAACAGAAATAACATGAAACTGATCTTGAAATATATTCTTGCCTGCCTGATCCCGGCGGTCGTGCTTACCAGCTGTTATGAAGAACCCGATTTGTTTGAGGAGCTGTTGGTGAGCAATGGAAAGGTGGCGCAGATCGCCGTTGTTTGGCTCGGCGATGCGAAAGTCTATAATGCGGCCGGCGTGCTTCAAACGACTACCACGGTGGATTCGCTCAGTACTGTGAATGTGAATATCGAATATACCTCGGAAGTAGCTGTCAAGGAGTTCAAAATCTATTCGGCGCCGACAGCTTCCGGCTCGCAAACGCTTCTTGCAACCGTCCCTGCTGGTGCTCAGAAGTATGATGCCGAGCTTCGCAATTATGTTATGAAAGTCCCCATTACGGCGCCGAAGGGCAAAAACGTAACCGCTATCATATTCGCCGAGATTGTTGCGGAAAATTCATATGCCTCGTCTCAAAAGACCGCAACATTGAAAACAAAGCCTTAGCTGAAAGTGAAAGGGATATGCAACGTTTGGAGGGTATTTCGGGTATCGGTTCAAAGTTTACAAACTCCTCATTTATCTTTGAGGTTTAAAGCTTTGAACATCCGATGCACCCCTTTTTGAACCGCATATCCCTTAACCGTTATTTATTGATATTGATCGTGATTGTTCTCGCGCGCGCAACTACGCACGCGCAGCAGAACGGTACAGTTACGCTTACCGGCAAGGTTACCGACGAGAAAACCGGTAAACCGCTGCCTTTCGCCAATGTTTTCATTAATAATTCAACCATAGGAACCAATTCCGACGAAAACGGCAATTATCGTTTGCCTAACCTCGCGGTGGGTAACCTCGAATTAGTAGTATCGTTCCTGGGCTACGAAACTATGAAGCAAACGCTCCGCTTTGAACAGCCAGGTACCAAGACAGTTATTTTCAAACTGCGCGAAGGGCAGGAGCTGAAAGGGGTGACTATTGTGGCCAAAAAGAATAAAAAACGTGAGAGGCATTTGAAGATCATTATTCGTGAGCTGTTGGGAAGGGGCAAATTCAGCAAGTTGTGTAAAGTGCTGAACCCGGAGGTATTGCGGATCTCGGAAGACGATGACGGTCATCTTGGCGCTCAGACAACGAAGCCGCTGATTATCGAGAACTACGCATTGGGTTACCGCATTCATCAGGATCTGGATGATTTCGACTATTTCAATGGGAAGGTTTACTATGGCGGCGCCACGCGTTTCGAGCTTTTAATCCCGAAAGACGATGCGCAGCGCAAGCAATGGCGTGCCAATCAGAAAGAAGCATATAAAGGTTCTCTCAAACATTTGCTGACGAGCATGGTCGCTGATAGTTTACAGGAGCAGGGTTTCAAGGTTTTTCAGGTAATTCCGGATTCTCTCCGCATTTTTAAATCGGTCGGAAGTGTCAATGGGTACAACACCATTAAAAACCACCTTCACAATCGGATCGAGCCTGTGCGCGGTATGCGCCTGGTGCGCCCGGGAGAGCTGCCCACAGAGCGGTTGGTAGTGTCACGGACGCAGCTGGAAGTGTTTAATATGAACAAGCACGGCAAGTCGCCTTATTCGGATATGTCCTATGCTTACACACAGATAACGCTTCCGCAAGGTTACATGGTCATAACACCTCAAGGGTGGGTTGTGATGCCTATGGGTTTTGAAATTGCCGGTGACCTCGGCAACGACCGTTTCTCCAACCTTCTCCCCGCCGACTGGAAGCGCGACGAGTAATCAGTCCTTCTTACGTATAGCTATGCCCGTAGTTAATGTCCTGGTTACTCACCTTTTTGTGAGTGAATGCAGCATTGTGCTTTAAAGCGCACATGCTCCTTATGTATTTGTCACTCATTTTCTATAAAAGTATGACAATATCGTATAGTATAACACTCCTTAAACGATTAAGGAGTGTTTTTGGGTTAGAG
>DATMSL010000500.1:0-1671 GCA_035565435.1 Dyadobacter sp.
GCCAAACGGGAAACTAAAACTTCATGGCGGGTTTAATCACGCCGTCCAGTGGGGAGGAAAGTCTCCCTATTTTACTGAGAACGGAAAAATGCCGAGCGGTATTGGTTATTATTGGTATGCCATCACCGGCTCAAAGCCAACCAATAGAACGGAACTTTCGCATTTTGACAGAACAAATCGGATAGGAAATCACGTCGCCAGTCTGGATGCAGGAGTTGAGATTGATCTGCAAAATATGAACATTTTCCTCTACCGGCAGAACCTGATCGAAGATGGCTCATTGTTCTACCTGAATAATATCAGAGACGGGCTTAACGGAGTGACGTTCAAGTTCAAACAGCCAAAGGCATCTGCCTTGGTTGTAGACCAGCTAACTCTGGAATTTTTGTATACAAAGAGCCAGGGAGGAACGGAAACGACAAATACGAACGGCATTCGTGGGAAAGACGACTACTTCAATAATGCTCAGGTGCGGGACGGATGGTCTTACTTTGGCAGGGGCATGGGGACACCGTTCATCACCCCTGCAACGGAAAATGGCTGGCCTCCATATGCTGATTTTTTCACGAACAACAACCGTGTTTGGGTTATTCACACGGGTATGAAAGGCTCGTTGCACCAAATCACCTGGAAAACCAAATTCTCGTTGTCCAGTAATCAGGGAACCTACGACCAGCCATTTCCTGAAAAGGTATTCCAATTTTCTGGCCTGCTCGTGATGGCGAAGCAGACCAGAATTCTTGGTGGATCGGTTGTGCAAGCCGCTTTATCCTTAGATCAGGGTAAGCTATTTGACAACGCGGTTGGTTTGATGGTATCGATCAGGAAAGAACTGGATTTCCAAATCAGGCATTGATCAGAATCCGGCTCGTGCACGTTGCAAGGCTGTCGCGCCAGTAAGGAATTTCGATACCGAAAGTGCTTTTGATTTTGGACTTATCCATCACCGAATAAGCCGGGCGGACTGCGCGTGTGACATATTCCGAGGTTTTAACCGGATTGAGCTTCACGGTGGTTTCGCTCAGGTCAAATACCGCTTTGGCAAAGTCATACCACGAAGTAACGCCTTCATTGCTGTAATGATAAATGCCATAAGAGGTGCTGCCGGATTCGGTAATATCCAGAATCACATTGGCCAGATCGATCGCGTAAGTAGGGGAGCCCACCTGGTCGACGATCACGCCCAGTTGCTCGCGCTCACGACCGAGGCGCAGCATGGTTTTGACAAAGTTGTTGCCGAACTCGGAATATAGCCAGCTTGTCCGGATGGTGAAATGTTCTGGCAAAATCTCGCTGATAGCGGCCTCGCCTTCCAGCTTGGTCAGTCCGTAGATATTTTCAGGCTCGGCCGGATCGGTTTCGGAGAGCAATTTGGGAATATCACCTTTGAAAACGAAGTCGGTTGAAATGTGGATCAGCGTTGCATGGTGTTTTTTACATACTTCGGCAATATACGCGGCGCCGTCGCGATTGACTTTCCGGCAGGTATCCACGTCATCCTCAGCTTTGTCGACAGCCGTGTAGGCCGCGCAGTTGATGACGAACTGCGGTTTTTCAGCCGTAAAAAGCTTATCGAGCAGTTCTTTGTCGAGGATGTTGGCGTTCTCTTCCGAAGGGAAGGAAATGTCGGTAATGTTACGTTCCGTTGAGTTTTTTTTAAGGCAACTTCCC
>DATMSL010000501.1:0-3008 GCA_035565435.1 Dyadobacter sp.
TGTAGAAATGTATCTACACTTGCAACGTTTTAACTCTATAAAGGTACTGTTGTATACACAGTAAATTTGTGCATTAATTAACGTTGAGTATCATAAATATCCTTCCGGTGTTGCCGGAGGGCTATTTTATTTTAAGGAGGTAGGTGCCGGGAGCGACAATCGCTTACCATTATACGACAAGTGCTTTCACGTTCAGGGCGGGTCGTTTAAATTTACCCTATGAACGATCAGCAAAAGCAATTTATCCTAGCTTTCATGGCATATGCCGCCCAGCGCGATCTTCCGCTGGAAAAACTTTGCCGCCTTTCGGGTATCGAGCTCGAAGCGCTCACGACCGGCGGGGATTGGGAAATACGTCCGAAACAATTCAACGATCTGTGGCTGAATGCCTGTCACCTGAGTAACGACCCGCTGTTTGGGCTTCATTTGGGCGAATCGCTGCAACTGGCCGCATTGGGAATCGTAGGCGAGATCATCAAAAGCAGTACTACGGTCGGACAGGGAGTGGAACACGCCGTTGCGCTCACACCGCTGATCACCGATTTGTTTGACATGACCGTCGAGCATGACGCACATACATTTACACTTCGCCTGCACCCGGATGAGCACCGCTGCGCGGCTTCTCCCTTCGCGTTCGGACAAATGATCAGCTTCTTTCTCGTTTTTGCCGTGCACGAGCTCGACGGGCTCATCCTCGCGCGCATACGCCCGGAGCGGGTCACGATGCCTTTTGCCGATGCTGCTGCCCCGGAGCTGGAACGCATCCTGCGCTGTGTCCCGACCCGTTCAGACGCCGATTACGCCATTTCTTTTGATCGTAAATATTGGGATATGCCAATCCTCACCGCCAATTACGCTTTGCAGGAAAGTCTTTTGCAAAAAGTCGGTACAGCAGCATCCAGCAAGGGTGGTAAAGATTCGTGGCAGGACAAAGTGCAGCAGTATTTGTTGAAAAATGCCTACCTGGGCATTGTTTCGCTGGAAGAAATGGCTGCCAATTTCAATGTAAGCCCGCGCAGCCTGCAACGAAAACTGAAAGACGAGCAAGTTACCTATCAGGAGCTGGCCGATGATGTACGGAAATCACTGGCACTGCATTACCTGGAAAGTGGAGGGTATTACGTGAAAGAAATATCTTATATGTTGGGATACAACGAGTTAAGTGCTTTCTCGCGCGCCTTCAAGCGGTGGACAGGCGTGACGCCGGCGGGGTATCGGAGATTGTCATAGGAAGTCAGTAGTCAGGGTCAGGAGTAATCATGTGTAGTCATGTATGGTCATGTGTAGTCATGTATGGTCAAGTGTAGTCATGTGTAGTCATGTGTGGTCAAGTGTAGTCAGCAGGTCAGGAAATAGCTATTCTTGATCATACATCACCACAGATAATTACCCCTGGCACACAACCATATATGATTCCCCTTAACCATACGTGACTACACTTGACCATTGTTGTTTCCGTTTCATTTCCCCACTCCCCACCCCTTATTTGGCAGCGGGCCCATTTCCAGTTCCAGCGTTCCGCCATTTACCAGTTCATCATGCGTGAATGTGGGTACATTCAATGCTTTGCCATTCATTTTGGCACTTTGAATGTATTTGTTGACCACCGAACAGTTTTTGGCAATCACTTTAAATTCCTTCCCGTTCGGCAGATCGATTGTAACTTTCTCGAAAACAGGGCTGCCGATGGTGTAAACCGGTAAACCAGGCGTGATAGGGTAGAAGCCCATGGAAGAAAACACGACAAATGCAGTCATACCGCCCCCGTCTTCGTCGCCCGGAATCCCAAAAATGTTGTCTTTGAACCATACGTCGAGGAGGAAGCGAATGCGTTTCTGCGTTTTCCAGGGCGCATCGGTAAAATTATATAGGTAAGGAATGTGGAAGCTCGGCTCATTACCCATCGAATATTGCCCTACGAGGCCTGTTGCGTCCGGGAATTTGCCCCAGAACTCGTATTTGCTGCGGCCCAATCCCTCCCGGTAAAGCTGATCGAGGCTACCTTCGAATTTCTTTTTGCCTCCCATTAAACCAATGAGCCCATTCACATCGTGCTGTACCTGCCATTTGTAAGTCCAGCCATTGTTTTCATCATAAAAATCGCGGCCACCCATTCCGCCGTCGAATTTCGGGTCGATGGCAATCCATCTGCCCCGGCTGTCTTTGGGGATGAACATTTGCTTTTCGTCGTTCCAAAGATTTTTGTAGTTGGTTGCCCGTGCGTTGAATTTCTGGAAATCGGCATTTTTGCCAAGGTCTTTCGCCAATTGTCCCACCGCCCAGTCGTCGTAGCTGCCCCCCAGGGTAACCGCCACGGCCTGGCGCTTTTCAAAGCCGTCGACCAGTTTTACGGTCTCTTTTTCGCCCGGAGCAAGTGCCGGGAAGAAGCCTTTGGAATGATAGATATCGTCGAGTTCGCATTTGGGGCCATTTCGCCAGGGAAGCATGGTCGCCAGCTCGGCATTCTTTTTCATGCCCTCGTATGCTTTGCCGATGTCGAAGTTTTTAAGCCCTTTGCGGTAGCCGTCCAGCAAGGTTACCGAGGAATGGAAGCCATTCATACACGCGTGGTCGCCGAAAAGAACCGGAAATGTAGGCATCCAGCCGCTTTGCTCATACATATGCACAAATGATTGTAGCATATCCTCCTCTTGCGAGGGGTTCAGGATCACGCGCAACGGGTGATGTGCCAGGTAAGTGTCCCAGGTCCAGTCGTCTACATAAAACGGCCGGTCGCTGGTGTGGACTTTTTTATCATAACCACTGTAATATTGATTGTCTTCCGAAATGTCCACCATGCGCTCATAGGTACGGTAAAGCGATGAATAAAAGCTCCGTTTCTGCGCGTCGGTACCGCCTTCCACATGAATCTGGCCGATTGTTTTAGCCCAAATCTGCTCACCCGCTTTTTTAAGGTCTTCAAAACCTGTGTTTTTTACTTCGGTTTCAAAGTTTTTCTTTGCCTGTTCGGCGCTTACGAACGAAATCGCGTAACGAAATTCGATTGT
>DATMSL010000502.1:0-4748 GCA_035565435.1 Dyadobacter sp.
CATACACTTTCACCGGCGAATAAAACTCGCGTGAGGAGCAAGTATATTTTATTTTACTAAAACTTTTGATTGTTAATATCTTGTAAATCAAATAACTACGACTAGTATCGACATGCTATGACTCAACTCTACACCGCCGTGGTTCGTTTTGCTTTGCTGGTCTGCCTTTGCATTCCCGCATTTGCAGAAAAGTATGTGAAAACGGCTGCTTCCGGCAGCGGCGACGGCTCTTCCTGGGCCAATGCATCAAACGATTTACAGGCAATGATCAATGCGGCGGCGGTAGGGGAGTCGGTTTGGGTGGCTGCCGGGACATATAAGCCGGCTTCGCACCCCACTGGCTGTTATGATTGTAATCTCCCCCAGGACTACACGTTTCAAATGCGCGATGTGAAGTTGTATGGCGGGTTTCCGGCTACTGGTAACCCCACTTTCACCGACAGGGATGCAAATGTTCACGAAACCATTCTCAGCGGGGATCTCAATGGCGACGACATGATCACCGGGGCAGGGAATAGTGTGAACTTCGTCAATTATACCGACAACGCTTTTCATGTAGTGTTGTCTATTGATGAAACTGATAATGCACTGCTGGATGGATTTACTATCACGGGCGGAAACGCGTATCTTGATGTGTATGGCGCCATCTACCTGGAAGGACAGACGGTGTACCAGACGGAAGGCGGAGGGTTGTACGCGAACAATTCCAATCTTGCTGTTTCGAACTGCAAATTTATCTTCAACAAGGCCCAGTATGGAGGAGGAATATCCAATCGCAAAGCGACATTAACGGTTAGTAGTTCGGTACTAAAACAGAATTTTGCGTCTGTTGAAGGAGGCGGCGTTTGCAGTACGCTTGCGGTGAAGCTGGTTTTAAAAAACTGCCTCGTCAGCCATAACCGTTCCAATTCCTGGGCCGCGGCTGTTTCTTCTAACCGAACCGAAGCAGAGATACTCGAGTGTATTATTTCCGAAAACTCATGTCTCTACGATGGTATTGTGCGTTGTTCGCAAAAACCTTCTAGCATTGTCAATACCGTGGTCTACGGGAATCAGGTAAGCGGGTCGAAGATTTTTGACCTGTTTATGACTAATGCAAAAATCGCTAACTGCACAATTACTAAAAACCAAATG
The DNA here is from genome assembly GCA_035565435.1 of Dyadobacter sp. Taxonomy (GTDB): domain Bacteria; phylum Bacteroidota; class Bacteroidia; order Cytophagales; family Spirosomataceae; genus Dyadobacter. The sequence goes on from DATMSL010000502.1 coordinate 1,135, forward strand.
TTTTACGATGGAATAAACGTAGTGCTTTGGGGATCGGATTCCAATGTGGAGCTCCGCAATACGATTGTTTACGATAACCCGGCATATAATGGTACACGCATGACATTGAATGGTAACAATACACCATTCGGTGCATATAACTCAATCATCGAAAATCCGACCTTAAGCTACACAGGCAGCGGGAACCTCGGCAGTATGATCCCCGGATTTGTAGATGCTACTGATCCCGACGGCCTGGATAATAAGCCAGGATCTTCGGATGATGGCCTGCGTTTACAGCGGACATCGCCAGCGGTGGATGCGGGTACTGCCGCCAACACGCCTGCAAACGATATTCTAGGGAACGCGATTTATAATCTGACGCGCGACATCGGTGCCTATGAGCAGTTGGAAGGCCCGGACATTTATAACGGAACGGAGGCCTGCCAGACAATTACGGTCAACAACGTGGCGGGTAACCAATGGTATTACTTCAGGCATTCCAATGGTCTTATCGCTGCTATCAACCCCGCTGGATTGAACCTGGGAACGGTGACGCTGGAAATCTCCGACGCACCTGGTGTGATCACCTATGACTCCGCCCCGTTCCTCGGCCGGACTATGACTATCCGCAGCAGCAGATATGGCACTGGATACTTGCCATCTAAATATACGATCCGTTTCTACTACTCTGATGAAGAACTGGTACAATATAATCTGGCTTCTTCGGGCACAAATGGCCCCGAAGATTTCATTCTGGCATTTCGCTCGGGTGGAAGCGGCTGCTCGTTGAGCGCGTATGGGGGCAATAAGGCAGGTATGGTATCAATGCCCGGTATGACCTCCGGGGAGTATGGATATAATAACTATGGTTTCTATTTGCAAGCATCATTGAGCCATTTCACCATTTTCGCTGCTTCGGCCGATCAGGACCATCCGCTTCCTGTCGACCTGGTTACATTCGGAGGAAGAGCGATGCCGGGTTTCAATTTGCTGGAATGGCAAACGGCCTCGGAAGTGGACAATGCATATTTTGAAATCCAAAAGAGTGCGGACGGCCGGGTATTCGAAGCCTTTGGTGAGAGGGTCGCCGGTGCCGGTACTACCAATGCGGTGCAGCAATATACATTCCGGGACATTGCGCCTGTGGCCGGTCTTAACTACTATCGGCTAAACCAGGTCGATCATGATGGGGCGGCCAGAATTTCACGCATAATCGCCGTTGACAATCCAGATGCGGCCATCAGCCTGTATCCCAATCCTGTTGGGAAAGAGCTTTTTGTCAAAACGTCGGGGAGTTTCCACTATCGGATACTCGACACAGCTGGCGTTGCCTGGGTCCAGGGCAAAGGTTTCGGCAGCGAACCGTTGAGCATAGGTCATTTGCCTGCCGGCGTTTACTTTCTACTGATCGGTGACACCGCACACAAATTTATGAAGCGATAAGTTCGTGGACAGATTGGACGTGACGGGATACACATCAACCGACTTTTGAAATGAAATGCTATTCCACCCTCTCAATCCCCAACACCACCGCATCAAACTGCTTATCAATACCAACCTTAATCCCTTCTTCTTTTAACACCTTTCCACTGAAAATTCCCCAACCCTTCCCATCGTCTGGCGAGAAGAGGCGGTAGCTGCTGCCGGGCTCGGCAAGGGGGAATGCAAATGTCCGCGAACTTTCTACGGAGCCGTTTCGGAAGAAGAAGAGTACGCCGCCTTGTTTCTCTTTGTTGAATTTATAGACGCCGTCCCAGTTACTCATGGTTGGGCGCTGGAATATGTCGGAAACGTAGGAGAAGCGGGAGAATTGATATTTCTTATCCATCATTTTGAACCACGTATTCCATTTCAGATACCATGGTTTCAGTTCGGCTGGGAGTTTGCGACTGTCGCCGACGAGGATAGGTTTGACGGACGCCAACGACAGGAAGGTATATTTGGAATACGACGAATCCATAAACTGGTTGCCGAGCAGGTTGGTGGCGGTCGGTATGACCCTGCTACGATCGAACGCCATTTGACGGATGTTGATCGGACCGACGGGCGCGTCGTCATCATAATTGGTAAGCCAGTCGTAATCGGCGTGTTCGATCAAAGCATAGTCGTTAATGTAATATTCGCCCCATACTTCATACGTACAGTCGACTAGCAGGTCTGGGAATGTTTTGTGCAAGTCGTCGAAGAGTTGCAAGGCTTTTTCGTAGATCGCATAATAGGAGCTTTCACGGTCTTTGTAGCTTTTGCCGTCAGATTTGTAATCGCCTTTTTTGGAATAATCGAGGACGTAGGCAGAATTGGCGATGGCGAGGTCGAGTTTAATATACGCGAGGTCGTTCTCGCGCACATGGCGTTTGATTTTTTCCAGAATGTAATCATAGTATCCCGACGCCAGCGACATTGTAACCCGGTTATTCATTTCCTCGTGCAGGTACGCCGGCTCACCGTTTTTGTCATAGACCGACCATTCCGGATGTTCTTTATAGAGTTTGCTGTTTTTATCAACCGACCCTAGGCTCATCCATAGGCCGGCCTTCATTCCTCGTTTCCGAATGTGGTCGGTGACCGGTTTTAGCCCGTTGGGAAAGCGGGTAGGGTGTGGTTCCCAATCTCCGTAGTTGCTTTCCCAGCCGGCATCCATAATGAACAGGTCGGTACCTGTGCCTTCAAGGCCATCGGCGAGTTGGGTTACAAGGGTATCATTGATATTGGTATAAAAAGGCCGCCAAGTGTTGTAGAATGTGAAAGGGATTTCCTTCCGTTCAAAAAGCTTCACGCCCAGCCGCGTACGTATGAAATCGGCGAAATAGCCTTCGAATGCATCTTCCCACTTCTCCGATTTAACCAAGCAAATGAAGGTTTTAGGGCTGTTAAACTTTTCCTGTGGTTCAATCCATTTTTTAAACGGATAGTGATCGGAGAGGTTCGTCATTCCGATCGAAATGCGGTGGTGGTCAGTGTAGACTTCGGTCTTTTTGAGAATGCTGGGCGCTTCATTGCCAAGTATGAAGCCTTCTTTTGCATAATTATGATATACAAAAACGGCTGCATCGTGATGGTCGCCATGGTATGGGCGCCACGCGAAGCGGGAACCGTAATTGGTATACAACTCGGTTTGCTGCGATGAAATCGGCACCAGATTGAGCCGCTCCACTTCCAGATCGGCAATGGCAATGGGTTTCGGGCCCAGGTTGCTAATGCTGATTTGCTTGCGGACTACCGGCAGTTCGTTGTACAGCGTATAAGAAATTTCTACCAGCGTATATTCTGCCGGAGTTCCGTTTTTTCCACGCAGTACCACCAAAAACTGCTGTGTGTCCTTGTCAGGCCGGCTTGCCGAGTGCATGACGAACTCATACGATCCATCAACTGCGTTAACAGGCTTCCCATTAATTGTAAAATAAAACTCCTCCGAGCCAGGGCGACTGTAATCTTTGTTCGTCAGAAGATGCTGGAAACGGGATGTGTAGAAAGAATTATTACCGATGGTGAATTTTCTTTCCAGGAAGCGGTTTTTAATAACAAGCGAGTCTTGAGAAAACGCATTGCACGAGGCGAAGATCGCGAGTAGGGCGACCTTGATAAATTTGTAGTACATAGTAATGTGTATAGTGAGTAATAACTATTCGACT
>DATMSL010000503.1:0-3503 GCA_035565435.1 Dyadobacter sp.
GATTCGCTGCACCGGTTGTTTAATGCTGATACTTTATGGTGTCACCAGCCTTGCCCAAACCTCTATCACGTCCAACCTGCCCATTGTGGTGATCAATACGAATGGTGCGGTTATCGAGAACGACAATAAGATTACCGCGTCATTCAAGATCACCGCACCGAACGGCAGCGGGATTCATTCGTACGATATTAACTCCGGCTCGAATGTGTTTCAGTTTGAAAGTAATATCGGCATCGAGATCCGCGGGAACACATCCATCTTTTGGGATAAGAAGTCTTACAGTGTCGAAGTCAGGGATATGAATGGTAACAGTGTAGACGCTTCGCTGCTGGGTATGCCGGCTGAGTCGGACTGGGTGTTGAATGCCTGTTATGGCGACAAGTCGTTCATCCGGGATGTGTTTGCGCATGAAATGTATACGCGTACGGGCCGTTATTCGCCGCGTACGCGTTATGTGGAGGTGTTCAAGAACGAAATCGGCGGCATGTCTTACCACGGGGTGTATATTCTGATGGAGAAGATCAAACGGAATTCCAACCGTATCAACATTAAAAAGCTTTCGGAAACAGACACCGATCCCACCAAAATCAATGGCGGTTACCTCTTACAGGTTGCGGAGGATGAGGACATGAAATGGACGTCGGGTTTCGCGGGCAATAACGCGCCTGCACAGCCGCATCCGTTTTTTCACGTCGAATATCCCAAGCTGCACAACTACACCAATATTGCCAACCGGGATTTGCAGTTCAATTACATCAAAAACCATATCGACAATTTCGAGCAGATACTGGCAGGTCCGAATTACAAGGATGCCGTAACCGGCTACCGTCCGCTACTCGATGAAGATGCAGCCATCGACTACCTGTTGTTGCAGGAAATCACGAAGAACTCCGACAACTGGCGGGCGAGTACGTTCCTGTACAAACAACGGGACGACGAGGGCGGGCAGATCGTCATGGGGGCCCCCTGGGATTTCGACAAGTCGATGGGGAACCAACAGTGGTGCTACGAGCTTTCGGTGCTGCCGACGGGCTCGTGGGCATGGCAGTTCAATATCTACTGCCCGGATCGTCCGCCGATGACCATTTTCTGGCCAGCCCGGCTGCTTACGGATTGTTATTTCAAAGGTAAGCTGATGGGACGTTACCAGCTCCTCCGGCAGACACAGTGGAGTGATGCGTCGATCTCCGCCTTTATTGACCAGAAACAGGCAGAATTGACGGCACAGAGCGCCATGCAACGCAATTTTTCGAAGTGGAATATCCTCGAAACGGCGGTGATGTTCAACGAGCATTATACATTACCCGGTAACACCTACGCGAAGGAGGTCCAATACCTCAAAACATGGCTGCTCGACCATTTGGCCTGGATGGATGCCAACATCACCTCTATTTCAACGGAAGATTGTGCGGTACTTCCTGTGACGTTCAAAGAGCTGGAATTGAGGGAGGTGGAGCAATCAGCAGTCCGCGTGAGCTGGTCCACTTCTGAGGAGGTACGAAACGATTATTTTGAAATCGAACGGAGCGCCGACGCGCGTCATTTTAAGGCTTTGGGAAAAGTGAAAGGAAAAGGCGACACATCCATTGAGCAGCATTACGACTTCCTGGATACCGCGCCCCTTCCGGGGATTTCCTATTACCGGATCCGCCAGGTAGATACCGACGGTACGGTTAGCTTTTCGTCTATGAAGTCCATCACCAGAGCAGGAAACGAGGCCGCCATTGCATTTCCCAACCCGGTGCGTGAGCGCGTTGTACTCAAAAACATTCAGCCCGGCGCAATTATCCTGATCCGGGACAATAGCGGACGAACCGTAAAGCGCACCACCGCAACCGGGAAGCAGGTGGAAGTGGCGACGAACGCGTTGCCGCTTGGCAGTTATGTGCTCACGGTCACTGGCCCCGACGGGAAGGTTGAGATACAAAAACACCTCACAGTGGACCGGTAAGCCGCATCCAAATGGTGGTCGGTGACGTGGGAATCAGGCAGTGACAAAGACAATACGAAAAGGTACTGGTCCATCTGAGTGACCGGTGCCTTTTCTGATTTCGGATACCTGGAAGAAATGCGGATACGGTCAATAACCGGATTTTGTATTTCATTCAAAAACATACTAATTGTCTTATGTTTCAGCTGCTACCAAACCGAACCTATGAACACGACCGATATCATCCCCCTCACTACCGACCCGGCCCCGGAATATTACGAAAAACAAGCTGCTGCGCTGGCAGACGCCTGCCGGTCCGTCTATAAGGATTCTGTTAAATACATCCGGAAATACCACCCTGAACCGGAGCGTCTCACGCAGCTGAACCGCCCGGATACCAATTTCAGTCTGGATGATGCCCGTGTCGTGGTAGCCAGGGAGCATGGTTTTGTCGATTGGCCGGCGTTTTTGCAGCACATGGCCGATCTGAATGAGCCCGGATCACAGATTGCGAAATTCGAACAGGCGGTGGACGCCGTCGTGAAGGGCGATTTACCGCTGTTGAAGTCTCTTTTGGAGGAGAACCCCGGTATCGTGCACGAACGCTCGTCGCGCGGGCATAGGGCAACATTGCTGCACTATATTGCCGCCAACGGGACCGAAAATTTCAGGCAGGTAACCCCACAGAATGGGCTCGACGTTGCCGAAACGCTGCTTGCGGCAGGTGCCGCGCCCGACGCCCTGGCGGATACCTACGATTCCAAGTGGGGTACGACACTGGAATTGCTGGTGTCGAGCGCGCATCCTTCCCAAGCAGGCTTGCAAACCGCGCTCGCGGAAAAACTGCTTGACTATGGTGCAGCGATCAACGGGGTCCGCGACGACTGCGGGCCGCTGGTCACGGCCATCTATTTTCATTATCCCCAATCGGCAGAGGTGCTGGTGGAGAGAGGTGCCAGGGTCGATAATGTGGTGACCGCCGCCGCGATGGGCAAAACGGCTCAACTCGCCGGTTATCTCGATGACGACGGCAAGCTGAAATCCGACATGCCGCTGGTGCGCGTGGAATGGCTGAAAATCGCCCCGACGCCCGAGGCCAATCTGGCACTTGCATTTGTATGGGCTGCTATGCTCAACCGGGCGGAAACAGTCCGTTTTCTGCTCGAAAAAGGCGTAAGTCCTGCGTCAAAAGACCACCGCGACTGGACTGCATTACATTGGGCCGGCTATTTCGGTTATCCCGAAGTGGTAGACTTGCTACTCTCGCGTAAAGCCCCGCTCGAAGCGCGCAATGAATTCGGCGGCACCGTACTCGACCAGACGCTCTGGGCTACCGCCCATGAGGGGGCCCGCGAACACCACCTGGAAGTGGTCCGAAAGCTTGTCGACGCCGGGGCCAAAATACACACCTGGTGGTTGCTGGCCGATCTGCATCCGCCGTTACAGGAAAGCGTGGTGAAGATTTTGCAGGAGAAAGTGTCATAAAAGGCGAAATGACGTTGCTTGGTAATTCATCCCGGTTACTTGATCATCGGTAGCCTCTTCCCAATTGATTTGAAAAAAATATCCATTT
>DATMSL010000504.1:0-5527 GCA_035565435.1 Dyadobacter sp.
AATTAACCATAGTATGGGTGAATTTAATAAAATACCGAGAAGATTTTAAATTTTAAATAGAATGTCAACAAAGATGTAAGCTGGTCTTTGAAAAACCCTGATATTGCAGCTTCTTAATTCAAGACGTTTAATCTATGTCACAGAACTTATTCGATTTTGGAATGATCGGACTGGGCGTAATGGGAAGAAACCTGTTACTGAACATGGCCGATCATGGTTTTTCTGTTATCGGTTTCGATAAGGATGAAACCAAAAATTCTGCGTTGGAATCCAGTGCCACCCCGGGCACCACTGTTAAGGGCGTTTCGGAACTCGCCCAGATGATCCAGCTGTTGCAACGCCCCCGCAAGGTAATGATGCTCGTGCCGGCCGGTCAGCCGGTGGACGATGTGATTGCATCCCTGTTACCTCTTCTTGAAAAAGGCGACGTTATCATTGATGGAGGAAACTCCCACTATACAGATACGCTCCGCCGCGTGAAATACCTCCGTGAAAAGGACATTCATTTCATGGGAATCGGTGTTTCGGGTGGAGAAAAAGGCGCACGTACAGGACCTAGCATCATGCCAGGCGGCGATAAGGAGGCTTATGCGCACGTACAACCCATGCTGGAAGCCATTGCAGCGAAAGTAAATGGTGAGCCTTGCGTGGCTTACCTGGGCAAAGAAGGTGCAGGCCATTACGTGAAAATGGTGCATAACGGTATCGAATATGCGATCATGCAGCTCATTAGCGAATCGTACGCGATCCTGAAAAAAGCCGGTTTGAGCAACCAGCAACTTCACGAAGTATTCAAAAGCTGGAACGAAGGCGATCTGCAATCATTCCTGGTGGAAATTACCGCCGATATTTTCCTGCAAAAAGACGACAAAACCGACGCTCACCTGGTAGACGTGATTTCGGATAAAGCAGGTTCGAAAGGAACCGGTAAATGGACGTCGCAAGACTCGATGGAGCTGCCTGTGGCCGTTCCGGTGATCGATACCGCGGTAGCCATGCGTACGCTTTCGGGTTACAAGGATGAAAGAGTGGTTGCTGCCGAATTGTACGGAGCAAGTTCCGCTATTTCGGAAGAAACTCAGGTGCTGATCCAGCAAGTGCACGATGCATTGTACTTTGCCACTATTCTGGCTTATGCGCAAGGCCTCGCAATGTTGTTCCAGGCTTCGAAGGACTTGCAAATGGAGATCCCGCTGACCGACGTAGTAAGCGTTTGGAGAGGCGGTTGCATTATCCGTTCGTCGCTCCTCAGTGTGTTTACGAACGCCTACAAGCAAACCCCGGAATTGTCCAATATTCTGTTGAACCAAGAGGTAGCTGCATTGGTTAAGTCTGTGGAAGGTAACACGCGTTCGCTGATCGCGTATGCCGCCCAGTCGGGCGTCCCGGCTGCTGCTTTGATGTCGTCGCTGGCGTACTTCGACGCCTACAAAACAGCGTACATGCCTACGAACCTGATCCAGGCGCAACGTGACTACTTTGGCGCTCATACGTACCAACGTACCGATATCCCAGGTACTTTCCACACAGAATGGGGTCAACAATAAATCAGAAATTTTATGCAAAGCAATAAACGTCCCCCTGCCTCGGTACTCTTCATCTTCGGAGGAAGCGGGGACCTCAACTACCGGAAACTCACGCCCGCTCTCTATAACTTGTTTTTGGACAACTGGATGCCCGATCAGTTCGCGATCGCGGGTATCGGGCGGAGTGCTTATTCCAACGAAAAATACCATGAGCATTTGCTGGACGGCGTTACCAAATTTTCGCGCCGTAAGGGTAAGCAAAATGGCCACTGGACGGATTTCACACAGCACGTTTCATATCTGCAAATGGACGGCGACGACGCGGAAGCCTACCACAAGATCACCGACCTGGTTAAAGAAAAAGAAGAAGAATGGGGTGTGCACCCCAATGTGATCTTCTACCTTGCAGTAGCGCCTCAACTGGTTCCTTCGATCGCTCAAAAACTGGGCGCATTAAAGCTCTGCGGGGACAAAAGCACGACCCGTATCGTAGTTGAAAAACCATTCGGGCATGATCTGGAAAGCGCTCATGAATTGAACCTGCTGCTTTCGAGCATGTTCGCCGAGGAGCAGATCTTCCGTATCGATCACTACCTGGGTAAGGAAACGGTACAAAATATCCTCGCGTTGCGTTTCGCCAATGCATTGTTCGAGCCGCTCTGGAACCGTAATTATATTGATCATATCCAGATCACCGCTGCGGAAGCGGTAGGTCTGGAAGGTCGCGGAGGCTATTTCGAACACGCGGGTGCATTGCGCGACATGGTGCAGAACCACATTCTGCAGATCCTGTGTATGATCGCGATGGAGCCGCCGGTATCGTTCGATGCGAATGAGATCCGTAACAAAAAGGTAGATGTGCTGAATGCGATCCGCCGCATCACGAAAGAACAGGTACACGATTTTGCTGTTCGCGGACAGTATTCGGGTGGCTGGAAAAAAGGCGAAAAAGTAGTCGGTTACCGTCAGGAAGAAGGCGTGAACCCGCAGTCGAATATTGATACATTCGCGGCGGTGAAATTTTATATCGACAACTGGCGCTGGCAGGGAGTTCCTTTCTACGTTCGAACCGGTAAATACCTGAACCAGAAAGCGACCCACATCACATTGCATTTCAAACAGGCGCCGCATTATGCATTCCCGCCGGAGTCTGCTGAAACTTGGAGGTCTAACCGTCTGACCATCAGTATTCAACCTAATATGGACATCAGCATTCGCTTCCAGGCCAAACGCCCGGGACAAACGATGATGCTGGATCCGGTGGATATGACTTTCGATTACGACGCGGCAGGCGAGCACGCACCAGAGGCGTACGAAACTTTGCTTCTGGACGTAATGGAAGGCGATGCGACGCTGTTCATGCGTAACGACCAGGTGGATGCCGCGTGGAGAGTAATCATGCCGATCCTCGAAGCATGGGAAAACCGTCCGCCGCAAGACTTCCCGAATTATGCGCCCGACTCGTGGGGCCCGGACGCCGCCGATGCGCTCATCGCCCGCGACGGACATACCTGGCTCAACCTGCCTCCAACCCCGTAAGCTATGGAGTTGCATATCGAGAAGGATACCAAAGCATTAAGCGCCAGCCTTGCTGAATGGATTAATAAGTACATTCAGCAAGTGCTTGCCAAGCAGGACCGCTTCACGTTCGTACTCTCGGGTGGAAGCACGCCAAAAGCATTGTACGCATTGCTGGCCGAATCGCCTTACAAGGAGTCTATTCCCTGGGAGAAACTGCATTTCTTTTGGGGCGACGAGCGCGCGGTGCCGTTTGAAGATTCAAGGAATAATGCCAAAATGTGCTATGACGAATTGCTGGATAAAGTGCCTGTAAAGGCCGAAAACATCCACATCATGCGCACGGACATTACGCCCGAAGAATCGGCTGCCGAATATGAAAAGATTGTCAAAACCTATTTCGAAGGCCGCGAAACGACTTTCGATTTCGTATTGCTCGGCATGGGAGATGATGGCCACACATTGTCGCTCTTCCCCGGAACAGAGGTGATTCATGAGCAAAATGTGCTAGCGACTTCATTCTTTCTGCAAGCCCAGGATATGTACCGCATTACCCTTACGGCCCCGGTCGTGAACAATGCAGCTTGCGTAGCTTTCCTGGCCGCAGGTGCTGGTAAAGCGGAAGTTTTGAAGCAGGTTTTGAAAGGAGAAAAGAATGTAGAACTCTATCCGTCACAGATCATCCAGCCTGTAAAAGGGCAGTTGCACTGGTTTGTGGACGAAGCTGCGGCCGCATTGCTTTAAGATTATATTGTTATTCCAAATGCTGCGAAGCGCGTCGATCCCAGGCGCGCTTCGTGCTGTTTATGGGGTTTTTGAAGCGCTCAACAATGCGCAGCACCATTAGATAAAATCTAGCGGCCCTTCGGTCAATAGCGTATTAATTTTACGCAAAACAAACCTCACTCACATGATACACATTCTGAAAATTGCGGCGGTTATCATCGTGGTAACCTACGCGCTCCGCCTCATTAATGCCCAGTCCGATTGGCTCGTTTTTGCCGGCCTGGCGATTGTCGGCGCCGCACTTTATTGCCTATATATTGTCCTGGGACAAATCGTAAACCAATTGAAATCTAAACTATAAGCGAACATGAAGAGAAACATTATTATTGGAATTCTGACAGTTATCGTATTGATCATGTCGCTGGCGATCCAGCCTTTTTCGTTCGAGAACATTGATGCAGGTAATGTCGGTATACGCATTAACCTGTATGGAAGTGAAAAAGGGGTCGATAATATCACGCTGGTAACCGGGCGTGTGTGGTACAATTCGTGGACGACCAAGATCGTAGAGTTTCCGACTTACACGCAGAGCGTTGATTATGAATCGTTTGTTATTACGACCAAGGACGCTGCCGAGTTCAAGGTCGATCCGAAATTGAACTATCATATTAATCCCGACAAAGTGCCGCAGATCTATCGCCAATACAGACGACCGTTAGCGGAGATTCAGCAAGGGTTTATGAAAAACACGATTTACGACGCCTACCGCATTGTGGCCAACTCGTTCACTTCGGACAGCGTTATGTCCAACCGGGAAGTTTTCGAAGACCGTGTTCAAAATGTTCTAACTAAGACATTGGGCAAAGACGGTTTTGTGTACGATCAGCTAACGTCGGCCATTACCCCACCGCCATCTTTGAGGCAAATGATCGACGAAAAGAACGCGTCGATTCAAGCACGTCTGAAAGCCGAAAACCAGGCCAAGCAAGCGGAAGCCGAAGCAAAAGTCCTCATCGCCCGCGCGGAAGGCCAGGCGAAGGCTACGTTGATCAAGGCTAAGGCGGAAGCAGAAGCCAATCAGTTGAGACAAAAGACCTTGACACCGTTGCTCATTCAGCAGGAATGGGTGGCGAAGTGGAACGGTATCCTACCAACTACGAATGCAGGTGGCAGTACGAGTTTGATGTTGGGGATTAAATAGTAATCGTACCCCGGGGGGCTTACCTCGGGGTTAATTTTTGCTCCCGCATCATCTTTTTAATCATGCTTCCGGGCAGGTTGATGTAGGCGGAGCTATCGATCATCGCATCAAAGTTTCCGAAAACATCTTTTTCTGCATTGAATGTGCTGTTGTCATGAATATCGACGTCGGCCATCTGAATTTTGCAGTCCGGATTTAGTCGCAGGTAGCCATTCTTCGAAAGAGTGGCTTTAAGGTTACGTACAGACGCATTATCGAGCATCATGGCATCGCCTTTCTGGTCCAGTATCAGATCTCCGAATTTGTAATTTTTCACCTTGGTGCGAATGCTATCCGAGAGAATACCTTCGAGTTGAGGGGCGATAATGTAGATTGAGGGCGACGAACCGAAAGCATCGCGGGATTGGTAACCCTGCTTCCAATCGGCTTTGTAAGTCACGACCAGCGTGTCACCCGATGTTTTCCATTCGAGGTATTTAGGCAGGGTAATCATACGAATTTCCGCCTTCGGGCCTTGTCGGATTTCGGTTAGTCCAAAACCTTTTCCTTTTAAATG